>DATLXT010000025.1:0-5550 GCA_035575475.1 Gemmatimonadales bacterium
CAGCGCCGCCCAGACGACCACCGCGCGGCCCCGGATGCTGGGACGCGGGACCCGCCGGGCGTGTGGTTCCCCCGCGGCCCGCGCCATCGCCACCCGGAGTTCCAAATGGCTCGCCCGGGCTCCCGCGCAATGCGAGCAGGACACCAGGTGCCGGGCCAGCGCCGCTTGCTCGACCAGCGTCAACTCGCCCTCGAGCTCGGCGTCAATCTGGCGGAGCCAGTCCGTGTGGGCTTCCATGTTGACACTCCTCGCCTTTCCCGCTAAAACCTAGCCAACTCCTCGTCCCGCGGAGCGACCCTTGCCCTTCGAAACCCTGTCCCGCCGCGAGTTCCTGTCCGCCGCCGGCACCGTGGCCGCGGGCGCGGCGTTCACGATCCCCCATCCCATGCGGCCGCTCGGGCCGTTGCCCCCGCCCAGTCGCTGGGCCGCCAAACCGGTCGCGGTGTCGAGCGCGAACGGCCTGCGCGCGGTCCAGAAGGCGTTCGATCTGCTGATGCAGGGCGCCGACACACTCGACGCCGCGGTCGAGGGCGTCAAGATTCAGGAACTCGATCCCGACGACACCTCGGTGGGCTACGGCGGACTCCCCAACGCCGACGGCGTGGTACAGCTCGACGCCTCCTGCATGCACGGCCCCACCCGGCGCGCCGGTGCGGTGGCCGCCCTGGAAGGCATCAAGACGCCCTCGGAAGTCGCGAAGCTGGTGCTCAAGTACACCGATCACATCCTGCTGGTGGGCGAGGGGGCCAAACGCTTCGCCCTCTCCTTCGGCTTCAAGGAGGAGGACCTGCTCACCGACCGGGCGCGCCAGGAGTGGCTGCGCTGGCGCGCCAACCTCAACCCCGACGATGACTGGCTCGACGTCCCCGAGGACGAATCCATGGCGCGACGGCCCACCGGGACCATCAACTGCAACGTGGTGACGCCCGGGGGTGACCTCTCGTCGGTGACGACCACCAGCGGGCTGGCCTGGAAGATCCCGGGTCGGGTGGGCGATTCCCCCATCATCGGCGCCGGCCAGTACTGCGACAACGACGTGGGAGCGGCCGGCTCGACCGGCCGGGGCGAAGCCAACATGAAGGTCTGCGGGGCGTTCCTCACGGTCGAGCACATGCGCCGGGGCCTCAAGCCCACCGACGCCTGCCTCGAGGCGCTGAAGCGGGTGGTCCAGATGACCGAGCCGCGGCTCCTCACCCCGGAGGGCCGCCCCCGGTTCCAGCTCAACTTCTACGCGGTCAACAAGCGCGGCGAGTTCGGGGCGGCGGCCCTGTATCCCAGCCGGTACGCGGCCCACGACGGCACGGACGCCAGCATCCGGGATACGGCGTATTTGTATCAGCGCGCCCGGGGATAAGGCGTTGCCCCTGGCCCCCCGGCGGTGGGTCCTCTGCTTTCTCGCCGGCTTCCCGTCCCCGGGCTTGGCCCAGCGCTACTGGGACCAGGCGTACGCCCCCCTGGCCTATTACAGCACGGTGGACGGCTTGTGGCTCGCGGGCTACGCCCGGGTGTACAGCCCGGTGATCGGGTGGGAGGCGCGCCCGGAGCCCTATCTGGCCTGGGCCCAGCTGGGCGCGGGCGCGAGCACGGAAGGCAGTTACACCGTCGAACTCGAGGCCCAGGCCCCGGCGTGGTGGCAGGGGTGGCGGGCGGCTCTGACCCTGGCCGCCGAGCGCCGCAACCGGCTCGGCTACTACGGCCTGGGCAACGCGACGCTCTACCGGGCCGACAGCGCGGGTTCCGCGCGCCCCTACTTCTACCGGGTGAGCCGGACCGTGTTCGCCGTCCGGGCCACCGTCCAGCGCCGGATCGCCGGTCCGTTGCGCGCGCTCGCGGGTGCGGGCGTCTCGCGCACCGACTACCGCGGGTTGCCGGGCGAGACGGCGTTCGAGCGAGACCTGGCCCGCGGGACGCTGGACCCCGATCAGATCCCCTTCACCGACGGTGTGGTCCGCGCCGGACTGGTGGTGGACACGCGGGACCACGAGAGCGATCCCCACGCGGGCGTCCTGCTCGAGGCGCTCTACGCCGCCGGCCGGGGATACGAGCGGGTGACCGGAGCGGCGCGACTGTACGCGCATCCGGTCGAGCGCTGGATCCTGGCCGCTCGGGTGGCGGGGGAGCGCCTGAGCGGTGATCCGCCCTTGGCCGCCCAGTCGGTCCTGGAGTCGAGCGGCGACCCGGTCGCCGCGGTTGGGGGCTACCGATCCCTGCGAGGCTACCCCGAGGGACGTTTCACGGGGTCCGGCAAGCTGCTGGCCGGTGTGGAGGCGCGCTACGCCCTGCTTCTCGTCTCGCCCTACGAATTGAAGCTCTTCGGATTCTACGACGCGGGCCGGGTCTTCGGGCCGGGCGAGAGGTTCCGCCTCACCGTCGACGACCTTCACGCCGGCGCCGGCGCCGGGGCGGCGGCACGCCTGGGGCGCAACACGGTGTTCGTCCTGGGCGCCGGCTTCACCGGTGAAGGCTGGGAGCTGTTGTTCGAGGGGGGGTGGAGCTACTGAGTCCTACACCTCCCGAAGCTCGATCCCCCGCTGGCGCAGCTCGGCGACATAGTCGTCGAACGGCACCGCTTCGTCCGGAGTGTGGACGCCTCGCGCGGTGATCCGGCCGTCTACCTGCATCACCCCAGTGATGGAGAGCGAGTACCCCGTGGTGCGCATCATGGCGCTGATGCCGCGGGTCTCGTCGTAGTGGTCCACCAGCTGCCAGGCGGCCCGGCGCCCGTCGCGCCCCACCACCTCTACCCGCAGGGCCACCAGGTCGCGGCCCTCGGGCTTGAAGAGCCTGGGCGACACCGTGGCGATGAACACGTCGCGGGGCACGACCCGCTGACCCTTCACGGTCACGGGCTTGGTGTCGAGGAGACCCAGTTCGCGAATCGCCCGCATGATGTCGGCGTGGCCCGGATACCGCAGGGTCTTGTACTCCATGGTGCGGACCTTGCCCTGATAGGCCATCGGGAGGGTGGAGATGCCGCCCCCGGTGTGGAACGCCTCGAGGGTGCCGAGGGGTGCGGGGAACTCCACGCGCTCGACCTCCGAGAGCGGGGCCACGCGGGTGAGCTTGCCTTCCCGAAGCACGAGCGACGGCGTGGTGTAGTAGTCGAGCGCCCCCTCGAGCGAGTAGACGATCTGGTAGTTGAGGGGAGGTTCGGGATGCTGCGGGAGGCCGCCCACGTAGATCTTGACCGAATCGGCCTGGCCCACCCGCCGGATGCCTTCGGCGGCGAGAATGTTCACCATGCCCGGCGCCAGTCCGCAGTCCGGGATGACCGACACCCCCTTCCGGGACGCCGCCGCGTGCAGCGTTCGCTTCTGCCGCAGGACGATGTCCGTGTTGCCGCCCAGATCCGCGTGGTGGAGGCCCATCTCCACCGCGGCCCGCGCCACGTCGTAGTTGAAGTAATACGGCAGCGCGCACATCACGGCGTCGTGGCCGCGCATCACCCTCCGCAGCGCCCGGCGGTCTTCCGCGTCGACCCGGACGGTGGCGAGCCGCCGCCCCCGCGCCGCCTTCAAGAAGGCAGGCAGCCGGCGGGTCCGCAGGTCGGCCAGGGTGACGCGCTCCACGGCCGGTTGCCGGAGCAGGTCGTACGCGCAGGCTGTGCCTTGCAGGCCAGCTCCCAACACCAGCATCCGCATGGCGGATCGCCTCCGGGAAGATGACGGCGGACGGAAAAGCGGCCGGAAAGCTAGTCGGGTGGCCGTGTGGCGGTAAAGCCACATGGCCGTATGGGGGGGCCGGTCGGGGCCAGGGCTCAGCCGCGCCGCAGGGTCAGCAGCACCAATTCCGGGGGCGCGAACACGCGAATGGGCACGCCCACCACGCCGATGCCCCGGCTCACGTAGAGCTGGCTCCGGCCCCGCCGGTAGAGCCCCATCACGTACTTCGTGATGAGACTGCCGGCCGACCAGCGCAGCCCCGGGATGTAGAACTGGCCGCCGTGGATGTGGCCTGCCAGGGTGAGCGGGATACCCGCCGGCGCGGCCGAGTCGAAGGCGCCAGGGCGGTGAGCCAGCAGAATCTTGAAGGCCTCCGGCGGCGCGGCTCGCAAAGCGGCGCGGACATCGCGCTCCTGAGGATCATCGGCCCGCCAGTTCCGGGGATCGTCGATTCCCAGGAGGGCGAGGACTGCGCCGTTTCGTTCGATCAGGTGCGCGCCGTTCCGGACGAACACCTGCCCGGCGTCCCGCACCCCGTTGATCACCTCGTCCTCGCCGGTGTACCGGTCGTGGTTGCCGATCACCGTGACCACGCCCAACGGGGCCGTGAGGTCGCGGAACGCCCGCACATAGAGGGGCACGTAGCGCGCCGAGATGTCGATCATGTCTCCGGTCTGCACCACGAGCTCGGCATCCAGGGCCCGCGCCTGCGCCACCAGCGCGCGCATCCGGTCTTCCTCCATGTGAATCCCGGCGTGCACGTCCGAGAGGTGGAGGATGGTGAGTCCCTCGAGCCCCGAGGGCAGGTCGGGAAACGCGAGGGTGCGGCGCGTGATCTCCGGCTGGCGCTCCGCGCTCCAGATCCCGTACGCCGACAACGCGGCGCCGGCCCCGAAGTAGGTATAGACGCCCTTGGCGAGGAACTGGCGTCTCGAGACCGCGTCGGCAGGCGGCGGAGAGGACGGGGTGGCGGTCGGCCCGTGCACCACCCAGCGCACCGCGCCGGCGCCGTACCGCCCGACCGCCTTCAGCAGGACATAGATCGCCACCAGGGCGCAGAACACCCACCCGAGCATCTGCCACGCCACAAAGGGGGCGATGTAGGGAATGCGCCCGATGCTCCAGAACCGCCCGACCAGCACCCGTTCGGCGACCAGGAGCCAGGGGAGGTTCGCCACCAGGAACACGACCGCCAGGCCCATCCGCACCGCCCGAGCCTGCCGGGGTCGGCGGTCATCGGGGAGCCGCTCCCGCAGGTAAAGGAAAACCAGGATCTGGGGGGCGAGGAACAGCAGCAAATAGGCGAGGCCGCGCATGAGCTCCGGAACTCCGCGTACCCTTCTACGTCACCGCCCGGTCGTTTGTTGCGCTCGGTTCCCCGTTCAGGCGCTCAGCCGGGCCAGTTCGTCGCTCACCCGTTCCAGTTCGGCGCTCTTGCCGAGCGACGCGAAGAGGTCGCGCGCGTGCTCGAGATAGGCCCGCGCTTCCTCGGCCTGGCCCAGCCGTCGGCGGAAGGCGCCATATGCCTCGTAGACCTGAGCCTCATCGCCCGGGGAGCGGCCCAGGGTGCGGCAGAGCTCGATGGCCTGCTCGAAAAACACGAACCCGGTCTCGTCGCCCTGGAGCCCGCGGAGCCGTCCCATGAGGGCATAGACCCGAATCAGGCGGCCGGGGAGATTCCGCGCGATGGCCACGTCCTCGGCTCGGCGGCATTCGGCCTCGGCCTCGAGGAGGCGGCCGGCTTGGAGATCGAGCTCGGCGAGGTGGAGACGGATCGAGACCTCGAGGCCGGGTTCCTTGGGGGCGCGGCGCGACCAGGCCAGGGCCTCCCGGTAGGCGGCCATGGCCGCCGGCCCGCGACCCAGCGCCGCCTCCACCTGCCCCAGGG
>DATLXT010000026.1:0-2993 GCA_035575475.1 Gemmatimonadales bacterium
GGTGGGGGTGGGGGTGGGGGTGGCGCGGAACCCCGCGTCCCCGGACGTGCTCCAGGTGCTGGTGGAGAACCACCGGCGCTTCCTGGCGTTTCTCGAGCGGCGGGTGGGTTCGCGCGAGGTCGCCGAGGATCTCCTGCAAGAAGGATTGGTGCGCGCCCTGGAGAGGGGCGGCGGGGTGCGGGACGAGTCGGTGGTGGCCTGGTTCTACCGGGTCCTGCGCAACGCCGTTACCGACCACTTCCGCCGTCGGGGCGCCGAGGCGCGTGCGCTGGAGCGAGTGGCGGAGACGGCTCCGGATCACGAACCCGAGCCCGACGCGGAGTTGCACGCCGCGGTCTGCGGTTGCGTGCTGGATCTCGTGGGCACGTTGAAGCCGGAGTACGCGGCCGCGGTGCGGCGGGTGGACCTGGAGGGGATCTCGGTCGCGGCGTTCGCCAGCGAGGCCGGCATCACGCCCAATAACGCGGCCGTGCGGCTCCATCGGGCTCGCCAGGCTCTGCGGCGCCAGGTGGTGCGGAGCTGCGGTACCTGCGTCAGGCACGGCTGTCTCGACTGCGCCTGCGGAGAGCCCCGGACCCGCGCCTGATGCAACCCTTTCGGCCCATCGGGCATCTCATGCAGGTGAAGCCCGAGGGAGGCGGAAGATGAGTCCGATCCATACTGGGTCCTGCGCATCGCCGGTGGGGAAGGGGCGGGGCATGGCGCTCGAGCGCGCGCCGGGGACCGAGCGAGCTTACTGCCTGCACGATCCGGACGGGAAGCCGATCGGGTGCATCGAGGCCCCCGAGGGCCGGCCCCGGCTGGGGTGGGACGCGCCGACGGTGTACCTCCGGCGCCTCCCGTAACGCGGCGCGGAGCCGCACGCCGGTGATACATTTCCCCGGCGTATGGCTCCCGCCATTTCCGCCGCAGAGCTCTCCAAGACATTCAAGGTGAAGGTGCGCGACCCGGGGCTCCGGGGCGCGCTGGCGGCGCTCTTTCGGCCCCGCTATCGCGAGGTGCACGCGGTGCGGGGGGTGACTTTCGACATCGCGCCGGGCGAGATCGTCGCCTTTCTGGGCCCCAACGGCGCCGGAAAGACCACGACCCTGAAGATGCTCTCCGGCCTCCTCCATCCTTCGGGCGGTCGGGTCGTGGTGGCGGGGTTCGACCCCTGGACCGGGGGCGCGCCGTTCAAGCGGCGGATCGCCCTGGTCCTGGGCAACCGCCAGCAGCTGGTCTGGGACCTTCCCCCGGAAGAGACGTTTCAGCTCAACCGGGCGATTTATGACATCTCGGCGGGGGAGTACCGCGAGCGCGTGACGGAGCTGGTCGGTCTGCTCGAGCTCTCGGACGTGCTGGACAAGCCGGTGCGGCAGCTCTCGCTGGGCGAGCGGATGAAGTGCGAGCTGGCGGCCGCCCTGCTCCACCGCCCGCCGATCCTGTTTCTCGACGAGCCCACGCTGGGCCTCGACGTCTCGGCTCAGGACGCGATCCGCCGGTTCCTGGCGGAGTATCGCGAGCGTCATGGCGCCACCATCCTCCTCACCTCGCACTACATGCAGGACGTGACCGCGCTGGCTTCGCGGGTGCTGATCATCAACCGGGGGCGCCTGTTGTACGACGGGGCGCTGGAGGCGCTGGTGGCGCGCATCGCCCGGACCAAGCGCTTGGACCTGGTGCTGGGCGACGGGGTGACGCGGGAAACCCTCGCCGGTTTCGGTGAAGTGAAAAGCTTCCATTTTCCCAACGCGGTGCTCGAGGTCCCCCGCGAGGAGGCCACCGCGGTGAGCGCGCGGCTCCTCGCCGCGGTCCCGGTGGCCGACCTCTCGATCGAGGATCCGCCCATCGAGGAGATCATCCGGGAAGCGTTCGCGCAGGGCGCCGGGGAGGACCCGGCGTGACCGCGCCCGGCTGGGTCCGGCGCTACGCGGCCCTGATTCGCAACGCCTGGCTCCAGGATCTCCAGTACCGAGCGGCCATTCTCATCTGGGTGCTGTGGGGCGTGATGGAGCCCGCCATCGCCCTGGGGATCTGGTGGGGCATCGCGGGGCAGGGCGAGGTGGCGGGGTACGGGCGGGCCGATTTCGCCCGGTACTACTTCGCCCTGATGCTCATCAACCAGCTCACCATCGCCTGGGACTCGTGGTATCTGGACCGCTGGATTCGGGGCGGCGAACTGAACTTCCGGCTCGCCCGGCCGCTCAATCCCATCCACGAAGCCGTGGCCGAGAACCTGGCGTACAAGGCGCGCAGCGCGGCGCTGATCACCGCGATCTGGATCGGGACGGCGCTGCTCTGGCCCGCCGTGCGCCTCCCCTTCGACGCCGGACGCTGGGCGCTCACCCTGCCCGCCATCGGGCTCGCCGCCGCCATGCGGTTCTTCATCAGTTACGCCACCGGGCTCACCGCCTTCTGGACCACCCGCGCCACCGCCATCATGGAGCTGCACGCCGGGGTGTCGCTGTTTTTGGCCGGCCGCGCGGCGCCGCTCGCCCTGCTCCCGCCGGCCGTCGCCGGCGTCGCGGGCTTCCTCTGGTTCCCCTACATGCTGGCGTTTCCGGTGGATCTGCTCACCGGCGCGGCACAGGGTCGGGCGGTGGCCCGGGGGTTCGTGGGGCAGGTGGTCTGGCTCGCGGTCTGGTTTCTGGCCTATCGCGTCGCCTGGACCCGGGGGCTGAAGCGCTACGGGGCGGTGGGCGGATGACGCGCGGCGAGCAGCGGGAGGCGGGAGGCGGGCGGCGCGGGGCCCGGTGGCTGCGCGTGCTCGGCGCCCTGTGGCGGCTGAACCTGGCGGAGGAGTTGCAATACCGCGCCAACTTCGTGGCCAGCGTGCTGGGGACGCTGTTCTGGATCGGCACCGCCCTGCTCACCCTGGCGCTGTTCTTCCGGCATACCGACCGCTTGGGCGGCTGGGACTACTGGGAGGTGGTGGTCCTGCTGGGCGTCTTCAACGCCCTGACCGGCGTCATCGAAGCGATCCTGCGCCCGGGCATCGGCGGGCTCGCGGGCGA
>DATLXT010000027.1:0-37609 GCA_035575475.1 Gemmatimonadales bacterium
CCGCCGCGATCTTGCAAAAGATGCACTCAGCCACGGCGCGGCCTCGCGGTCATCCCCCCAGCACCTCTTTCAAGTGCTTCCAGAATCGCCGGCTCCCCTCCTCCGAGGGCGGCGCGCTCTCCACCTTGGCCAGCTCGCGCAGCAGGCGTTCCTGCTGCGGGGTGAGCCGGGTGGGCGTCCAGACGTGCACCCGCACGTGAAGATCCCCGCGTCCCGCGCTCCCCAGCCGGGGGAGTCCTTTCCCGCGCAGCCGGAACACCGTCCCGGTCTGCGTCCCCGCCGGCACCTTGAGGGTGGTCGGGCCCTGGGGCGTGGGGACCTCGATCTCGGCGCCCAGCGCGGCCTGCGTGAAGGACAGCGCCAGGTCGTAGATCAGGTCGTCGCCCCGACGCTCGAACCGCGGATCTTCCGCGATCTCGAGCACCGCGATCAGGTCACCCGGGGGCCCGTTGCGGGGACCGGGCACCCCGGCCCCGCGCACCGTGAGGTAGTGGTGGTCGTCCACGCCCGCCGGCACGTCGATCTGGACCGTCTTCTCGGCCCGCACCCGTCCATCCCCCCGGCAGGTGGGGCAGGGGTCGAGCACCACCACCCCGTCGCCCGCGCAACTGGGGCACGGGGAGACCGAGAGGAACTGGCCGAACAGCGACTGGGTGTGCCGCCGCAGCTCGCCCGAGCCGCGGCAGGTGCCGCAGGTGGTGGGGCCGGTGCCCGGGCGCGCTCCGCTGCCGCCGCATTTGGCACAGCGCTCGAGCGTCCGCACCCGGACCGTCTTGGTGGTCCCTGTGGCGACCTCGGACAGGGTGAGCTTCAGCGTCACCTTCAGGTCCTGGCCGCGGCGCCGCTCGCGCCGGGCCCGCTCGCCCCCGCCGAAGAAGGCGTCGAACCCGCCCAGCCCGCCGAAGTCCCGCATGAATACGTTGAGCGCTTCGGCCAGGTCGAAGTGAACGCCCGCGAAGCCCCCGGCCCCGCCCGCGCCCCCGCCCCGCAGGCCGGCCATGCCGTACCGGTCGTAGGCGGCGCGTTTCTCGGGATCGCGCAGCACCTCGTACGCCTCGGTGATCTGCTTGAACTTCTCTTCCGCCGCCTTGTCGCCGTTGTTGCGGTCGGGGTGGTACTCCATGGCCAGCTTGCGGTAGGCCTTCTTGATGTCGGCCTCCGACGCATCGCGCGGCACGCCCAGCACGGCGTAGTAATCCACGGCCGCGCTCACCGGAGCAGCTCTCCCACCAGCCGGCTGGTGTGGTCCACCAGGGCCACGACCTTGTCATACGGCATCCGGGTGGGCCCCAGGATCCCGATCACGCCCGAGAGCGGTCCGGAGCGATAGGACGACGTCACCAGAGTGAAGGCCGCGAGGCGGGGGTCCGAGTGCTCCGCCCCGATCGTGATCGTGATCCCCTCGCGCCGGCGGGCCTGGAGGGCCTGACGCAGGAGATCGCGCCGCTCGGTCACCGCCATGAGCCCCTGCAACCCCTCCTTGGTGGAGAACTCGGGTTGGGCGGCCAGGGGCTCCGTGCTGCCCAGCAACACGCCGCTCGCCTCCGGCCCCACGCTGCGCGGCACGTCGAACAGCTCGTCGGCTTCCTGAACGAAGATGTTGATCAGCTCGCTCGAGCCCGGCACCGACGCGGCGTCCCGCAGCCGCTCGGGAAGGCTCTGGCGGATCTCGCGCAAGGTGAGCCCCGCCAGGCGCTCGTTCAGCACCACCGCCACCTGCACCACCGCCTCGGACGCCATCTGCGACGGCACCTCGACGAAGATGGTCCGCACCACCCCGCTCTTCAGCGTCAGCACCAGCAGCAGGCGCTCGCTCGACACCTGCACCAGGTCGAGCCGCTCGAGCACGGCGTCGTCGAACGACGGGCTCGCCGCCACCCCCAGCTCGTGCGTGAGCACCCCCAACACCTTGGCCGCGCGGGCCAGAACCGCTTCCACCGCCGCCCGCTCTCCCTCCAGCTCCTCGCGGATCTGATCGGCCTCGGCCGGCGCCACCGGCGAGGGACGCATGAGGCCGTCCACATAGGCCCGGTAGGCGCGATCGGTGGGAATGCGACCCGCGGAGGTGTGGGGGTGGTAGAGGTACCCCTTCTCCTCCAGGTCGCTCATGGTGTTCCGAATGGTGGCGGCCGAGAGCCCCAGCCCCGAGCGCCGAGCAATGGTTCGGCTGGCCGCCGGCTCGGCGGTCTGCACGTAGGTCTCGACCACCGCGCCGAGCACCTGCCGCTCCCGCTCGGTCAAGGACTCGTCCATATCATTTAACCTCTTTGCCGCAAACAATTTAGGCGCTCACCGGGGAGCCGGTCAAGTCGGCCACCAGGGCGTCGAGGCGGAGCCAGCCCTCGGGCGTCGAGCGCAACCTGCCGTCTGACACCCGCACCCAGCCCGCCGAGACCCAGGCGGATAGCGCCGGACCGAGACGCGTCGGCGCGGGCAGGGGGAGGCCCGCCGACGTCCGGAGCCCGAGATACACCCGCTCGAGCTCCTGTTGCTCCGCGGTGAGGATCTCCGCCGATGCGACCGGCGAGCGACCCTCGACGACCGCGCGGCGATAGGCTTCCCAGGCGGCGAGGTTCCAGCGTCGGACGCGGCCGTCGAAGGAGTGGGCGGCCGGACCCAAGCCCGCGTACGCGCGTCCCGACCAGTAGGCCGAGTTGTGCCGCGAGCGGAAGCCCGGGCGGGCCGCGTTCGACACTTCGTAGAACTCGTAGCCGGCCGCGCTCAGCCGCTGGTGAGCGCGGAGGTACTCGGCGGCGTAGCGCTCGTCGCTCGGGGGGCGGGTGGCGCCGCGCGAGACCCAGCGCGCCAGGGGGGTGCGTTCCTCGACCGTGAGGCCGTAGAGCGAGAGGTGCTCCGGGGCGAGCGCCAGGGCGCGATCGAGGTCGCGGTCCCAGTCGCGCTCCAGCGCGTCGGGCAGGGCGAAGATCAGGTCGAGCGAGACGTTGGCGAACCCGGCGCCGCGCAGGTGGCGCACCGCCTCGGCGATCCGCGCCGCGTCGTGCGAGCGGTGCATCCATCGCAAGACCCGGTCGTCGAACGACTGGGCCCCGAGCGACACCCGGTTGATCCCGGCGGCGCGCCAGGCGCGGGCCGAGTCCGGCGTGACGTCTTCGGGGTTGGCTTCGAGCGTGATTTCGGCGTCGTCGCGCCACCGCGGGTCCGCCGGCTCGAGCAGAGCGCCGAGGAGCGCCGTGATCGCGTCGGGCGGGAGGAGCGAAGGCGTGCCCCCGCCAAAATAGACGGTCTCGAACGCCGGGCCCAATTCGGCGCGGCGCCCATCCCGCTCCGCCCGAACCGCTTCGACGTACTCGCGCACCGGGATGCGCCGGCGAATCGCGATGGCGAAGTCGCAATAGGTGCAGCGGCGCACACAGAACGGCACGTGCACGTAGAGATGAGGCGCGGTCACCAGCACGTACTTACCCGGACCGGCCGGAGATGGCAACGACCCGTTACGCCACCGCGAACACCATGCCCGGTCGCTGGGACACGAGGCCCCGCAGCTCCATGTCCGTGAGCGCCGTGAGCACGGCTCCCACGTCCGCACCCGCGGCCGCCACCAGGGCGTCTATGTGCCGGGCTTCACCCGCGAGCGCGGCCCACAGCGTTTGCTCGAGAGGGCTCAGGTCCCGAGGCGTCGCGGGCGAACCTCCCGCGAAAGGGCTGGCGGCCGGCTCCGGCAGCCCCAGCTCTTCCAGCACGTCCGCCACTCCGAGCACCGGCTTCGCGCCCTGCTGAATCAGCCGATTGCATCCGACCGAGGTGGGGCTCGTGATCGGGCCGGGCACCGCCAGCACGCCGCGCCCCTGGTCCAGGGCGCGGTCGGCGGTATTCAGGGCGCCGGATTGGGCCCGCGCCTCGACTACGACGGTCACCATGGCGAGCCCCGAGATGAGCCGGTTTCGCCGCGGGAAGGCGCCGGCGTGGGGCCGCTCGCCCGGAGGGAACTCCGTGACCAGGCAGCCGGCCGCGGCCATCCGGTCGTAGAGCGCGCGGTTCGCCGCGGGATACACCACCCCGAAGCCGTTCCCCAGCACCCCCACGCTCGCGCCTCCGGCATCCAGCGCCGCCGAGTGGGCGAGCGCGTCGATGCCCCGGGCCATCCCGCTCACCACGACGACGCCCGCTCGCGCGAGCCCCGAGGCCAGGCCTCGCGCGACCTCCGCCCCGTAGGAGCTGTGGTCGCGGCTCCCCACGATCGCGGCGGCGGGTCGGGCGAGCAGAGCGGCGTCGCCCCACACGAACACGGTGAACGGCGCGTCGGGGATCTCCCGAAGGAGGGGCGGGAACTCGGGGTCCCCTTCGGTCAAAACTCGCGCGCCCAGCCGGTCGAGCTCCTGGAGGATCGCCCGCCCGCGTTCCAGCGACACCGCTCGCACCGCGCGGGCCCCCGCGCCGGTGAAGCCGGGAAGCCGTTCCAGTGCCGCCCGAGGGGCGCGCACGGCCGCGAGCGGATCACCGAAGGCCCCGACCAGCATCCGGATCCGCGCCGCGCCGATCCCCGGAACCTCGGCGAGCCCGAGAAGCGCGGCTAGGCGGTCGCGGTCGCCGTTCTTGTCCGGGCCAGGGTTCGCCACAACAGCTCCAGCAGGTCCGGAACCCCTTGCCCGGTCACGGCCGAGATCCCGACCACCGGGGCATCGTCCTCGGTACGGATGGTCGGGAGCCGGGAACCGGGAGGCAGGAGGTCCAGCTTGGTCACCACCACGAGGTGCGGTTTGGCCGCGAGGGCCGGCGAGTAGAGCGACGCCTCACGGCGCAGCAGGTCGTAGGTCCGCTGGGGATCGGGGCTGTCAGCCGGGATCAGCACCGCGATCACCCGGGTGCGTTCCACGTGCTGGAGAAAGCGCAGCCCCAGCCCCTTGCCCGCGTGCGCCCCCTCGATGATCCCGGGAATGTCCGCCACCACGAACGAGCGCCCGCCCGACAGCCCCACCACCCCCAGGGTCGGCTCGAGCGTGGTGAAGGGATAGTCCGCGATCTTGGGCCGCGCCGCCGAGATGACCGACAGCAGGGTACTCTTGCCGGCGTTGGGCTCCCCCAGGAGTCCCACGTCGGCGATGAGCTTCAGGACCAGCTCGATGGTCCGCTCCTCGCCGTACTCGCCGGGCTCCCACTCGCGCGGCGAGCGGTGCGTGGGAGTGGCGAAGCGCGCGTTCCCCCGCCCTCCCCGGCCCCCCTTCGCCACCAGCAGGGTCTGCCCCGGTTCCACCACCTCGCCGAGCAGCTCACCGGTCGTGGCGTCCCGCACCACCGTGCCCAGGGGGACGGGCAGATAGAGATCGGCGCCGCTCTTGCCGGTCATGTTCTTCCCCTTCCCGTGCTGGCCTCGCTCGGCTTTCCAGTGGGTGCGGTAGCGATAGTCGAGCAGGGTGGCGAGGTTGGGATCGCCCCGCAGGTACACGCTCCCCCCTTGCCCCCCGTCGCCCCCGTCGGGACCGCCCTTGGGCACGAACTTCTCGCGGCGGAACGAGCAGGCGCCGGCGCCCCCGGGGCCGCCGACCACGTGGACCACCGCGCGATCAATGAACATCGGAATGCGGAATGGGGAGTTCGGAATGCGGAATGGGGAATGGGGAATGGGGAATGGAGCGGCGCGCGCCCCGTGCGGTGCGGATGGACGATACCGCGATGGCGACCAGCTCGTTGGCCTCAGTCCGCAGGGTCCGGACCCGTAGGGGTGCCACCATCCCCGATTTCGCCAGCAGCTCCATCCAGAATCCGCTCTCGTCCGCCTCTTCTTCCACGATGCCCAGCCGGGCGACGAACTCGCGTCTCGAACGGGCCCGGCACGCGGCCCGATAGTTCGCCGCCACGGACGTGCCGGCCCGCAATAATTGCCTCCCCAGCACCTCGGCGGCGCCGGTGCGCGGCAGCTCCAACGTGAGCCGCACCACCGCCAGCGCGAATGCGTCCATGCGCTCTCTCAGCTCGCTGCCCCTATTCCCCATTCCGCATTCCCCATTCCCCATTCCCCATTCCCCATTCCCCATTCCGCATTCCCCATTCCGCATTCCGCATTGAGGAGGCTGATTGGCGACCGCATTTGACGTGATCATTGTGGGCGGCGGCCCCGCAGGGTACGTGGCGGCGATCCGCTCGGCCCAACTCGGGATGAGCACCGCGGTGGTGGAGCGGGAGAAGCTGGGCGGGGTGTGCGTCAATATCGGCTGCATCCCCACCAAGGCCTTGCTCCATTCCGCCTACCTGGCCCGGGCCGTCCGGGAGGCGGCCGAGTTCGGCGTCGAGGTGGGGACCGTCAAGACCGACTACGGCGTGGCCATGAAGCGCTCGCGCAAGGTGAGCGACCAGAACTCGAAGGGCGTCGAGTTCCTGATGAAAAAGCACAAGGTCACCGTGACGAAGGGGACCGCCGTGCTCCAGCCGGGCCGCAGGGTGAAGGTGGGCGGGGAGACCTACGAGGCCAAGAGGGGCGTGATCATCGCCACGGGCTCGCGGGTCAAGGGGCTCCCCCAGATCGGCCTGGAGATCAACAAGACCACGGTGATCTCGTCGGACGAGGCCCTGTTCCTGGAGAAGGTTCCTGCCACCCTGGCGATCATCGGCGCGGGCGCCGTCGGGATGGAGTTCGCCGACATCTTCGACGCCTTCGGCGTGAAGGTGACCCTCATCGAGGCCCTGTCCCGGATTCTGCCGCTCGAGGATCACGAGGCCTCGGACGCCCTCACCAAGAGTTACCGCAAGCGCGGCATCGAGGTCATCGCCGGAGCCAAGGTGACCAAGGCGTCGGTCGGGAAGGACGCCGTCAAGCTGGACGTGGAGACGGAGGGCGGGAAGAAGAAGGTCGAGGCCGACGTGGTGCTCATGGCCGCCGGGCGCGCCGTCAATACCGAGAACCTCGGTCTCGAGGGGTGCGGCATCCAGCTCACGGAACAGGGGTTCATCAAGGTGGACCGGCGGCTCCAGACCACCGCGCCGGGCTACTACGCCATCGGTGACGTGGCCGGGCCCCCGATGCTGGCGCACAAGGGAAGCCGCGAGGGAGTGTTCGTGGCGGAGCTGCTGGCGGGCCACCAGCCGCCCGCCATCAAGTACGACAACGTCCCCAGCGTGACGTACTGTCACCCCGAAGTCGCCAGCATCGGCCTCACCGAAGAGCAGTGCAAGGAGCGGAAGCTCGACTACACCGTGGGCCGGTTCCCCTTCTCGGCCAACGGGCGGGCCCGGGGATCGGGGGAGACCGAGGGCTTCGTGAAGATCCTCCGCGACAAGCGGTACGGCGAGATCCTGGGGGCGCACATCGTGGGCGCCCACGCCTCCGAACTGATCCACGAGCTGGCCGTGGCGCGGGAGAACGAGTACACGGTGGAGGAAGTGGAGCTGGCCATCCACGCCCACCCCACTCTCTCCGAAGCCGTCGCCGAGGCCGCGCTCGATTCCCTGGGGCGGGTGATGCACATCTGAACCAGAAGGACCCTCTCGCCATCGGCCTCGGTGCCCTGGCCTGCGGCGTGGGCCTCGGCGGCGGGACGATCACCCTCACGCTGGTCGCGGTGCGAGCCCTGCAATACCTGGACCTCGCCCGCTACGGGGAGCCCGTTGCCGACCTGTCGCTCGACCTGATCGCGGGCCTGGGAGCCGGCATCGTGGTCGCCGCGTTCTTCGGATGGCGGCGGAGCCGGCCGCTCGACAACGTGTGGCAGCAGGGGGTGATCGCCGTGTTGGCTCCCGTTGGGGCTCTCCTCATCGCGTTCATCCTCGCGGTGCCGGCGGAGCACTTTCTGCACCTGCCGGGCCTCGTAGGGCTCACGGTGGCCAGCGTCGCGTTCGGGATCATGGGAAGTCGCTGGGCGGTGAAAGGCGCGGGCGGCGAGGCGCAAGCGCCGGGTAGCGAGGGCTCCGGCCCATGACCTCCCCTCCGGTGCTGGCCGTCATCGAGGCCGGGCGAGTGCCCTATCGCGAGGCCCTCGAGTGGCAGCGGGCGCTCGCCCGCGAACGGATCGAGGGACGCCTGGAGCACGACGTCCTACTCTTGCTCGAGCACCCGCCGGTCATCACTCTGGGGCGGGGCGCCCGGGCGGAGCACGTGGTGCGGCCCGCCGGCGTGGAGGTGGTGGAAATCGAGCGCGGCGGCGACGTCACCTTCCATGGCCCGGGACAGCTGGTGGGCTATCCCATCCTGGACCTCCGCCGGCACCGGCCCGACCTCCACTGGTACCTGCGCCAGCTCGAAGCCGCGCTGATCCGGAGCCTGGCTTGCCTCGGCATTCCGGCGGAGCGGCGAGCGGGATACACCGGGGTGTGGACCCGGGGGCGGAAGATCGCGAGCATCGGGATCCACGTGAAGCAGTGGGTGACCTGGCACGGCTTCGCCCTGAACGTCACGACCGATCTCTCGCATTTCGACCGGATCGTGCCCTGCGGGATCCCGGGGGTCGAGATGACGTCGGTCGAACGGGAGGCGGGAGCCGGGCGGTCCGAGACGCTGTGGCGCGACGCGGTGGAGGCGGTGGTGCGCGGGTTCGAGACCGCGTTCGGCATCACGGCCGGCGCGCTTCCGTGAAGGACCGGATCCCCCCCGGCCAGGTGCCGACGCGGAAATGGCCGGTGCTCCATTACGGCGACGTGCCCCGGGTGGACACCCGGACCTGGCGGTTCGAGGTCTCGGGGCTGGTCGAGCGCCCGTTCACCCTCACCTACGAGGAGCTGCTGGCTCTGCCGCGACAGACCGTCCGCTGTGACATCCACTGTGTGACGCGCTGGAGCCGGCTGGACAACGACTTCGAGGGCGTACCGGTCCGGCTGCTCCTGGAGCGGGCCGGGGTCGCGCCCGAGGCCCGGCACGTGCTGGTGTTCGCCGAGCAGGGCTTCACCACCAACCTTCCGCTCGAGGATTTCGACCGGCCGGAGAACCTGATCGCCCTGAAGCACAACGGCGAGTGGCTCACACCCGAGCACGGCTGGCCGGCGCGACTGCTGGTGCCCCATCTCTATTTCTGGAAGAGCGCCAAGTGGGTGCGGGGGTGCGCCCTGCTCGACCGCGACATTCCCGGCTTCTGGGAGCAGAACGGCTACCACCTGCGCGGGGATCCCTGGAGGGAAGAGCGGTACGGGGGGCGGGGATTGACCCAGCACGATATCAACCGGCTGCGGAATCTGAGCAAGCACCCGTAGCGCCGACCGTGTCGCGCTCGGGCTACCGCTTTCGCATCCCTCCCACCAGCTCGAAGAATCGCCGGAAGACGGCCATGCCGTCCCACAACTGCTTCAAGTCCAGCTTTTCATCCGGCGCGTGCAGGCGGTCGTCGGGGAGGCCGATGCCGGTGAGGACCAGGGGAGCGCCGCCCCGGGCCAGGGCCGGCACCACGGGGATCGAGCCGCCCGCGCGCACCGGGACGGTGCCGCGTCCCACGACCTCGCGGAACGCCTGGTCCAGCAGGCGGAAGACGGGGTGGTCGAGCCGGATCACGGCGGGATCCGCTCCGTGCAGGAAGCGTACGGCGACCGTGGCGTACGGAGGCGCGGCCCGCCGCACCGCCCGCTCGAGCTGTCGCTCCACCGTCTTCACCCGCTGGTCGGGAACCAGCCGGAGGCTCACCTTGGCCGTGGCCTCGGCGGGGATGACGGTCTTGGCCCCGTCCCCCGTGAAGCCGCCCCGGATGCCGTGGATCTCGAAGGTCGGCAGCGCCCAGAGCCGCTCGAGTACCGAATAGCGGGCCATCCCCGTCAGCGCCTTGGCCCCGACCCGCCGGATACGGAACTCGCGCTCGTCGAACGGGAGCTCTTGCCAGGCCTTGAGCTCCGCCCGGCTGGGCCGCCTGACCGCGGCGTAGAGCCCGGGGATGCGGATCCGGCCGTCCTCGCCCTTGAGCCGAGCCAGGAGGCGGATCAGGGCCTCGTGCGCGTTGGGCGCCGCCCCGCCGTACTCGCCCGAATGGAGGTCGGTGCGGGCGGTGCGCACCGTGATCTCGGCATAGCAGAGTCCGCGCAACGCGGTGTACACGGCGGGCCAGCCCGGCGCCACGTACGCCATGTCCGCCACCAGGACCGCGTCGGCCCGGGTCCGTCGGGGCTCGCGCCGCAGCAGGTCGAAGAGCACCTTGCTGCCCGACTCCTCCTGCCCTTCGATGAGGAACCGGAAGTTCACCGGCGGGCGCCCGAGTGCGGCGACGGCCTGGAGGACGCAGAACACCTGTCCCTTGTCGTCGGCCGCGCCCCGAGCGAAGATCCGGCCGTCGCGCACCGTCGGCTCGAAGGGCGGGGAGGTCCACTGGTCGAGCGGATCGGGCGGCTGCACGTCGTAATGTCCGTAGACGAGCAGAACCGGCGCGCCCGGCACCTCGGGGCCCACCCCCCAGACGACCGGATGGGTGTCGCTGCCCAGCAACTCCACCTCCCGGCAGCCCAGCCGACGCAACTCCGCCGCCACCCACTCGGCCGCGCGACGGCAGTCGGCGTCGTGCGCCGGGTCCGTCGAGACCGACGGGATGCGGAGGAACTCGCCGAGCTGGTCGAGCACGCGGTCGCGATTCACGGCGCGGCAAATGTAGATGGGCGATGCTCGGCTAGCCAGCGGGTCGAGCGCGGGTAGATTTACGCCGCATGCGCACCACCGCGTCGTTCAATCTCTTCCCCGACGCGCCCAGCGAGCGGGCGATGGCCCGCGCCCGCTGGCTGGCTCGCGAGGGACGATTGGGCGACGCCGAGGCCGCCTACCGGGACGTGCTCGACCAGCATCCCGACATGAAAGCCGGCTGGGCCGAGTACTTCGAGCTGCTCCGCGGTCAGGGCCGCACGGCCGACGCGCTGCGGGTGGCCCAGCAGGCGCAGGCGCGGTTCCCCGAGGCGGCCTTCCCGCTGGCCCTGGTGGGTGCGGCCCTCATGGAGTTGGATCGCCCGCGCGACGCGCTCACGGTCCTGGAGCGCGCGGTCGAGCGCGATCCCGACCTGGGGCTGGTGTGGCACGAGCTGGGGTACGCCGCGTACCGCCTGGGCGACAAGAACCGCGCGCTCCTGGCGCTGGATCGGGCGTTCGCCCTCGACCCGCACACCGACACGCTCAAGCTGCGGGGCCGCATCCTGCGCGAGGCCGGCCGCTATGCGGCGGCCGAGGTGGCCTTCGAGGCCGCGGCCCAGGCCGCCGAGCACCGGGAACAGCGCGCCGAGGCCGAGCGCGAGATCGCGGCCACCCGGCGCTACGCGTTTTACGCGCCGCGCCGGCCCGATCAGCTGAACCCGGCGGAGCGCTGGTTCGGAGACACCGGGACCGTGGTCTTGAGCCCCCGCCCGGGGCCGGTCGCTCCCTCCGACGGTGTCCTGGTCGCGGCGTTTCTCGAGCTGGCCCACGACCGGGGGTGGCGCTTCGGCCAGGTGGTCGTGGCCGGCCCCACTCTGCCGTGTTGGACCGTGCTGGCCGAGGGGCTGAGCGCGCCCCTGGCGGGCCGGGGCGCGTTCGATCCCGGCGCGATCCCCCTGGTGGTGGCCCCCCGTCCGCTCCCCGCCGACGCGACCTGGGCCGCCTGCGCCGGTGCGGTACCGGCTCAGGGCAGTGGCCTGGTGTTCGTGCTGGAGCACCCGGCCGTGCTCCCGGCCGCGGCCGACGTGATCGGGGTGTTGACCGACGGAGGAGCCCGCCGGGGCCGGATGCCGGACGTGGCCCACGCGGTCTCGGAAGCGCAGCACCCCGCGGCGGCCCTGGCGGGTCGGCGGCTGGGCGCGTAGAGGCAGCGGTCGGGGCGCCGGAACAGCGTTTCTACCGCGACGGCACGCCCGGCCGCGAGTAGAGCGCCCGGAAGGGATCCTGGTCCGGCTGGGTGAGCACCCGGATCTGGACAGCGCGGATGGTCTCGGCGAGGTCCGCGCCGTTCTGGATGAACACCTCCTCGAACAGGTTCAGATTCGACCGGTAGAGCCGCTGGGCGATCACCACCGCATTGTTGAGCGGCGCGGTGGCGAAGCGGCGCCAGTCGTAGGTCTCGAGCTGCTGCCCGATCGGCCCGGTGAGCTGCGCGCGGGCCCAGCCGAAGAGTTGCTCCCGGGCCCGCTCCAGCGCGGAACCGGCCGGGCTCTGCGCGTAGGCCGAATCCAGGCGGCGAGCCAGCTCCGCATAAAAGACGTCGAGGGATTGCTCGTCCCGCCACCGGGCCGCCGCGCGGCGCGCGTCCGCCGTGTCACCCCGCGAGCGGAAGAACGCCTGGGCACCCCGGTACCCCACGAAGCTCGCAAAGCTCTCGTTGAACGGCGTCTGTCCTTTGACGTAGAGCGTGTTGTGCGCCAGCTCGTGCAGTACCGTGGCGACCAGCTCCAGAGTATCCCGCGTCACCGCCGTGGAGAGCAGGGGATCGCTGAAGTACCCCAGCGTGGAGAACGCCGCCGCGGGCCGGAGATACACATCGTACCCCCGGGCCTCGAGCTCCCGCGCCGCGCGGCGCCCCCGCTCGGGATCGAAGAATCCCTTGTAGGGAACGGCCCCCACGATCGGGTACCGCCAGGTGTACTCCTGGAGCCGGTCGCGCCGGCTGGCCGTGAGCACCACCAGGAGCGTGTCGCGCCCCACGTCGGCGTAGGTGGTGTAGGTGTCGCCCACCGCGAGCCGGAGGGAGTCCGCCGCGTAGGCGCGGGCCTCGAGGACCAGGCGGAGGCGGCGACGCAGCTCCTCGGGGAGGGTGCTGTCGGCCGCCAGCCGGGAGATCGGTTGTCGCCGCAGGAGGATGCGGGCTTCCTCGATCCCGGCCCGGAGCAGGTAGCGCGCTTCGGCCGAGACCGCGAGCAGGAGGGCGATCAGCACCGGGACCGCCGCCGCGCCCCCGAAGAGCAGGCGGCGCAGCACGCGCCCCCAGCGGGGCCGCCGCCGCTCGACCAGCCCTTCGGGCCGCGCCCCGAGGCCCGAATCCCCGGAAGTCACGTCAGCGGATCCGGACGACGTTCAGGCGGGGCATCAGATCGGCCGGCAGGAGTCCGCCGTTGGAGTGCCGAAAGGTGAGCAGGAAGCCCGCGCCGCCCGCGGGCTGGAGGGCGCGGTGGTAGACGCCCGAGCCCGCTCGGAGCGTCCCGGAGAGATCCACGGCCGCGGCCGGGCTCACCGTGGGCACCAGCGGGAACGCTCGCTGGAAGGTGGCCGGCCGCTGGGCGTTGAGGTGCCGGAAGACCGCCCGCAGGTTCCAGGAGACATACTGGAGCTCGGCGGGGGCCGCGAACCCCGGCACGGTATCCAGATCGTCGAGCAGATTGGCCAGCGCCCAGCGCGTGACCGGCGTCACCAGCGGCTGGCCGGTGGCGGCCGCCACGTTGGCCTCGCCCGTCTTGTCGGTCTGGACCAGGCGACGGGTGAACGTATCCCAGTCGCCCTGGGTGGCGCCGCCCGCGAAGTGATCGACCAGGTATCGCACGAAGAGCCAGGCGGAGCCCCGCTCGGCCAGCGACCCGATCCCTTCCCCCGGCACCAGGAAGTGCGCGCCGGGATCTCTCAGGTACTCGTACGCGTTGAACAGGTTCCCGACCAGGAACCGGCACGGGCTGGTTCCGATGGTGCAGGTTGCCACGCTGCTCGCGGGGTCGGTCAGATACGATCGCCCTCCCAGCTCCTCGGCATAGTGCGAGAGCCCCTCGTTGAGCCACAACAGCTCCCCCGATCCGCCCCGGACCAGCACGTGCTGGTTGTAGCTGATCATGTGCTGGAATTCGTGGACGAAGGTCACGGGCACCAGCGCCTTCACCTGATCCCGGGTGTGCGCGCAGCTCAGCGTCGCGGCTTCGTCCGCCACGATGGAATAAAAGATCTCCGCGTGATTCACCCGGGAGTCGTTCCGAAACGCCGGATCGATGTCGGCGCCGAGAAAGAACCCGGCCACGAACCCTTTGTCCTGGCACTCCTGGGCCGTCACCAGCTTGTTCACCACGTTGGTCATGAGCACGATGACGACCGAGTCCTGATTGACGTCGGACTCGCGCCCGAACGCCGCGGTGTCGATGGGATAGAGCCGGGTGTCGAAGACGGCTCTCAGCTCGTCCAGACCGAGCGAATCGAGTTCGGGCTGGGGCGCGGCGGTGTCCACGAAGATGGCGATGTGTTGGCCCACCACCCGGGCCTCGGCCCAGACGTCGGTGAACTGGGGCGGGTTGGCGTTCAGCTTGGAGAACACGCTGAACTTGCGCAGCTCGCCGACCACGGGCCTGGCCGGGAAGACCGGCGGCGCCGCCCCCGGGCTCGGGGGAGTGCTGATCGGAGCGAGTCCCGGCCACGCCCGGCGCTCCTCACCCAGCCGCAGGAACGCGTGGAACCGCTCCGCCGCCGAGAGGTCGAGCCAGGCCCCGAGCTGAGCCCCGACGGCCGGGGGAGCCGCCACCGGCTCGGCGGCGCCTCGCAGGGCGAACGTGACCGTCTTGCCAGGCGTGCCCGTGGCGGACTGCGGGACCACCACGAACTCGGCCTCGAGGCCGCCCGCGTTCGAGGGAAAGACCACGCACCCCGAGTCGGGAGCGGGATCCACGGCGGTGTACTGCCCCACGGCCAGCGACACCGGGGTCGCGCCCGCGGCCCGGCAGGCGGGGACCGGCCCGGCGCCGTCGCCGCTACACGCCACCCCCGCCGCCCCCGCCGCCAGGAGCAGACACCGCACCGGGTTCCACCGCAACCGATTCGGGAGCATGTCGTCCCTCCTTGATTTCCCCGGCCAGGCCGAGCGCGCGGCGGAACAGGACCGGGCCGACCAGCTCGTGGATACCGATCATGGTGACGATGAGGGCCTCGAGCGAGACCCCCCACGCCGGGAAGGCCCGGCGGGTCACCGTGGCCAGGCCTAAGGCCAACCCCGCCTGCGATATAAGCCCGAGCCAGGCGTGCCGCGCCAGGGCGGGCGTCACAGCGGGGTCTCGCCCCGCCCAGCGGACCCCCGTCCGGAGGGCCCAGGCGCGCAACCCGACGATCACCAGAATCCAGGGCCACAGCTCGCGCAGGGCTTCGAGGTGGAGCCCCGCGCCGGCCAGCCCGAAGAACACCACGTACACCGGCAACGAGCCCCGCCGCAGCGCCTCGACCAGCCGCTCGCCCTCCACCGGGGAGACGTTCTCCAGGTAGAAGCCCGCCGCCAGCGCCATGAGCATTCCTTCGAGGCCGAGCAGGCGGGCCACCTCGGCGGTGAAGAAAGCGAGGGCGACGAGAAAGAGCGGCGTATCCCGCTTCACCAGCCGGAGGTACCGGTCCACCAGAACGCCCAGGGCCACCCCGGCCACGGCCGACAGGGGAACGTGGAGCAGGGCGCTCCACACGGTCCCCAGGTGGATGGCGCCCGCGCTCACCAGCGGCCGCCCGACCGCCAGGATCACGGTGAGCAGGACGATCAGCACCACGTCTCCCACGATGGTCACGCCCAGCACGGCGCGGGCGAAGGGGCCGTGGGCATCGGCCTCCTCGATCACCGCCATGGTGACCGCCGGAGAGAACGCGGCGGCCACGGTCCCGAGCACCAGGGCCAGCACCACCCGATCTCCGATGCCGAGGCCGCTGGTGAGCGGGAACCAGGGGCTCACCGCCAGGAGGACGAGCGCGATGGTGACGATGGGGAAGGCGATGGCTCCCAGGGAGACGCGCGCCAGCGCGCGGCCCTCGCGCCGCAGCGCGGCCCATTTCAGCTCCGCCCCCGCCGCGAACGCGATCAGCGCCACGGCCGCGTCGCCGATGAAGCGCAGTTCGCCCACCTCTTCCCGCCCCACCAGACCCAGCCAGGAGGGCCCGACCAGGAACCCGATGACCAGGTATCCGGTGATGCGCGGGAGGTGCGCGCGCTGCGCCAGCTGGCCGCCGATGTGGGCCGCGAGCAGGAGGAAGCCCAGCGCCAGCGTGGCTCGCGCTTCCAGCGGACCGCCCGCCGTGAGCCGAACAAAAAGGGCCATCATCAGGCCCAGCACCGCGAGACTGGCGACCCAGCGCATGGCGTGGAACTTACGGCGCCGCCCGAGATTTTGACAATGCGGAACGGGCCGGATATCTTGCCCCCGTGCCCTCTGACAACTGGCTGGACGCGGTGCACTTCGGGGACGACGGGCTCGTCCCCGTCGTCGCTCAGAGCGCCCTGTCGGGCGAAGTGCTGATGCTGGCTTACGCCGACCGGGAGGCGCTGGAGCGCACGCGGTCGAGCGGCGAGGCTCACTATCACAGTCGCACCCGCGGCGCGCTGTGGAAGAAGGGCGAGACCTCGGGCCACACCCAGGCGGTGCGCGACGTGCGGGTGGACTGCGACGGCGATGCCGTGCTCTACCTGGTGCGGCCGACCGGCCCCGCCTGCCACACGGGAGCCTCGAGCTGTTTCGGCGAGCCCGCGGGGGGAGTGCTGGCGCGACTGGCGCGGGTGATCGCCGATCGAGCGCGCAGCACCCCGCCCGGCTCCTACACCGCGGGCCTGCTCGCCGACGGGGTCGCGAAGATCGCCCAAAAGGTCGGTGAGGAAGCGGTCGAGACCGTGGTCGCGGCCACCACCCAGGATGCCGGCCGCCTCGCGGCGGAGGCGGCGGACCTGTTGTACCACCTGCTGGTGCTGCTCCAGGCCCGGGACCTTCCGCTCGAGCGCGTGCTCGAGGAGCTCGACCGGCGGGCGCGGTAGCGGCGACGGCGATGGCCTTCGTTCATCTCCACACCCACAGCGAATACTCTCTGCTCGACGGCGCCAACCGGATTCCCGACCTGCTGGACCGGGTGGCGGCGCTGGGGATGGACTCGCTGGCCATCACCGACCACGGCAATCTGCACGGCGCCTGGGCCTTCTACGAGGAAGCCAAGCAGCGCAAGCTCCGCCCCATTCTCGGCTTCGAGGCCTACCTGGCGTTCGGCCCCCGCCACGCCCGGGAGAAGCCTCCCGAGGCGCCGGCTCCCTACTCCCACCTCGTCCTTCTGGCGCGCAACCGCGCCGGCTACCGGAACCTGGTCAAGCTGTGCTCGATCGGCTGGCTCGAGGGGTATTACCGGCGGCCCCGCATTGACCGCGAGGTCCTGGCACAGCACGCCGAGGGCCTGATCGCGCTGGCCGCCTGCCTGTCGGGCGAGATCGCCCTCTACCTGCGCCAGGGGAACTACGAGGCCGCGCGGGCCAGCGCCCAGTGGTTCGCCCGCACCTTCGGCCCCGACGGCTTCTGGCTCGAGGTGCAGGACCACGGTCTCGCCGACGAACGGGTGGTGCGCGAGGGGATGTTTCGCCTGGCCGCGGAACTCGGTCTCCCGGTGGTGGCGACCAACGACGCGCATTATCTCCGCAAGGAAGACGCCGAGGCGCACGACGTCCTGCTCGCCATCGGCACGGGGAAGGACCTGGACGACCCCCGGCGGTTCCGGTTCTTCGGGCAAGAGAGCTACGTGAAGTCGGAGCGGGAGATGCACGCGCTGTTCCGCGACCATCCCGAGGTGCTGGCGGAGACGGCGCGGGTGGCGGAGCTGTGCGAGTTCGACTTCGAGAAGCGGTACTTCCTCCCCCAGTATCCCCGGCCCGCGGAGTTTGCCTCGGACCCCGACCTGCTGGTGCACCTGGCGCGCGAGGGCGCCCGAGCCCGCTACGGCGACCCCCTCCCCCCGGCGGTGGATGAGCGCCTGCGCTACGAGCTGGACGTCATCTCGCGCACCGGGTACGCCGGGTATTTCCTGATCGTGTACGATCTGGTGAAGGCGGCCCGCGACCGCGGGATTCCGGTGGGGCCGGGGCGGGGCTCGGCCGCCGGGTCGCTCGTGGCGTACGCGCTCGGCATCACCAAGGTCGATCCGCTGCGGTTCGACCTGCTCTTCGAGCGCTTCCTGAACCCCGAGCGGATCTCGATGCCCGACATCGACCTCGACTTCTGCTTCGAGCGGCGGGGCGAGGTGCTGGAGTACGTCCGCGCCCGCTACGGGCGGGAGTCGGTGGGGCAGATCATCACCTTCGGGACCCTGAAGGCGCGGGCGGCGTTCCGCGACGTGGCCCGGACGCTGCGGGTCGAGATGGGGGAGGTGGACCGGCTCACCAAGGCCATTCCCTCCGGTCCGGCGCTGTCCTGGACCCTGCCCGAGGCCGCCGAGCGGGTGCCCGAGCTGCGCCAGGCCATGGAGCAGGACGAGCGCATCCGCAAGGTGGTGGACCTGGGCAGTCGGATCGAGGGCCTGGCGCGGCACGCGTCGGTGCACGCGGCGGGCGTGGTGATCGCCCCGGGACCGCTGACCGAGTACGTCCCGGTCTGCGTAGCGCCGCAGGATCAGCACACCATCATCACGCAGTACGACATGGTGGGCCTGGAGAAGGTCGGGATGCTCAAGATCGACCTCCTCGGGCTCAAGACTCTCACCGTCATCCACGACGCGGTGGCGATGGTGCGCGAGCGGCACGGCGTCACGGTGGACGTGGATCACCTCGACCTCGAGGACCCGGAGGTCTATGCGCTGTTGCGGTCCGGGCGGACCGCCGGCGTCTTCCAGTTCGAGTCGCCGCTCGCCACCGACTGCCTCCGGAACATGAAGTGCGACCGGTTCGACGACCTGGTCGCCACCAACGCCCTGCTCCGCCCCGGCCCGCTGGACACCGGGATGCACCTGGTGTTCATCAATCGGAAGCTGGGGCGCGAGCCGGTGCGCTACCCCCACCCCGCGTTGCGCGAGGTGCTCGAGCCGACCTACGGCGTCATCACCTACCAGGAACAGGTGATGCGCATCGCCAACATCCTGGCGGGATACTCGCTCGCGGAAGCGGACGTCCTGCGCAAGGCCGTAGGCAAGAAGATCAAAGAACTGATCCAGGAGGAGTTGCAGCGCTTCGTGGAGCGGGCGGTGGCCCGGGGGCACGACCGCCGCGTGGTGGAGGACATCGCGGCCCAGATCGAGACCTTCGGCCGCTACGGGTTCAACAAGTCGCACGCGGTCGCGTATTCCCTGCTCTCCTACCAGACGGCATGGTTCAAGACCCACTACCCGGCCGAGTTCATGGCCGCCCTGCTGTCCTCGGAGATCGGCAACACCGAGAAGGTGGTCGAGTACATCAACGCGGCCCGGGAGCTGGGCCTCGAGGTGCTGCCGCCCGACGTCAACGAGTCGAGGTTCAAGTTCACGGTGGTGGGTGATCAGCGGATTCGGTTCGGCCTGGGGGCCGTCAAGAACGTCGGCGCCGGCGCCATCGCCTCCATCATCTCGGCTCGCGAACAGGGCGGCCGCTACCGGTCGCTGGTGGACCTGTGCGAGCGCATCGACCTGCGGCTCTGCAACAAGCGGGTCCTGGAGTCGTTGATCGACGCCGGCGCCTGCGATTCCCTGGGCGGGCACCGGGCCCAGCTCCGCGCGGCCCTGGAGGGGGCTTTCGCCGAGGCCCAGGTGCGCCAGCAGGAGCGCGATTCGGGTCAGGTCGCCCTGTTCGGCGAGGAGGCGCCGCTCCCCCGCCCCGCCGTCGGCCTCCCCGAGGTCGATCCCTGGAGCGAGCAGGAGCGGCTCCAGCGGGAAAAGGCCGTGCTCGGCTTCTTCATTTCCGGCCACCCCCTCGCCAAGTACCGCGCGGAGGTGGAGCTTTTCGGAACCCGGACGACCGCCACCCTGGGCCGCTGGAGCGACCAGAAGGTCGCGCTCGCGGCCGTGGTGACGGTGGTGAAGCGCCAGGTCTCGAAGAAGACCGGCGCCGAATACGCGCGGCTCGTGCTCGAGGATTTTCACGGCTCGGCGGAGGCGCTGGTGTTCCCCGAAGCCTGGGCGAGGTTGAGTCAGGTAATCCGCCCCGACGCCGCGCTGCTGCTCACCGGGGGGTACAGCGCCCGGGATCGCCACGAGGAGCAGGCCCCCTTCATCGTGGAACGGGCCGAACCGCTCGACGATCTCCGAGCCCGGGGCGCCATCGGGGTCGCCCTGCGGTGGTCGGCCGCCGCCCCTCCCGAGCCCGAGACGGCGCGCGCCGTGGCGGCGCTGTGTGCCGCCCACCCCGGCCCCGCCCCGCTGGTGCTGGAATGGTCGGAGGAGGAGGAGAACGGGCGGCAGCGGCCGCCCCTGACGGCCCGGTTCCGCAGCCGATCGCTGCGGGTGGACGCGGCCGACGACCTGCTCGCGGCCCTGCGGGAGCTCCTGGGGCCCGAGCGGGTGCGTCTGGTGCGGGCCGGCGCTGTCGGATCCAACGGCTGGAACGGAGCGACCTGAACGCATGGCCACGCATGTGCTCGATTTCGAGCGGCCGCTCCTCGAGCTGGAGCGCCAGATCGAGGAGTTGAAGCGGGTGACCGGCGACCGCGCCGCCGGTCTCGGCAAGGAGCTGAAGCCGCTCGAGGACAAGCTGGCGGACCTGCGGGCGGAGATCTACCGGAACCTCACGCCCATGCAGCGCGTGCAGGTGGCGCGGCACCCGCGGCGTCCCTACACCCTCGACTACATCCGGATGGTGTTCACGGATTTCGTCGAGCTCCACGGCGACCGGCTCTTCCGGGACGACCCCGCGATCGTGGGCGGGTGGGCCCGGCTCGACGGGGCCAGCGTGATGGTGATCGGCCACCAGAAGGGGCGGGACACCAAGGAGAATCTGCGGCGCAACTTCGGCATGGCGCACCCCGAGGGGTACCGCAAGGCCCTGCGCCTCATGCGGCTGGCCGAAAAGTTTCGGGCGCCGGTGATCACCCTGGTGGATACGCCCGGGGCCTATCCCGGCCTGGGGGCCGAGGAGCGGGGCCAGGCGGAGGCCATCGCCCGCAACCTGATCGAGATGGCCCAGCTCCGGACGCCGATCGTGACGGCGGTGATCGGCGAGGGCGGTTCGGGCGGCGCGCTGGCGGTGGGCGTGGCCGACCGGGTGATCATGCTGGAGAACTCGGTCTATTCCGTCATCTCGCCCGAGGGGTGCGCGGCGATCCTCTGGAAGGACGCCTCCCAGAAGGAGCGGGCGGCCGAGGCCCTGAAGCTCACCGCCCAGGACCTGCTGGACCTGAAGGTCATCGACGAGATCGTGCCCGAGCCGCTGGGGGGCGCGCACGCCGATCCCGAGGCTGCGGCCGACGCCCTGGGGAACGCCCTGCGGCGTCATCTTCGGGAGCTGCGGAAGATCCGTACCGTGAAGCTGCTGCGATTGCGGGAGCGGAAGTACCTGGCGATGGGCGTGGTACAAGAGCGGTGACTTGAACCCGATCGTCGAAGTCCGGTTCAAAGGCAACCGGAAAGAATACTTCACCTGGACGTCCGCCGACCCGCTCCGCCTCGACGAGGCCGTGATCGTGGAGGTGGAGCGGGGTCAGGATCTGGGGCGGGTGTCGGCTCTGGGAGCGCTGGCCGCCCGGAAGTGCACTCGCTGCGGGGCGTGCGGGCTCCCGCCGGAGGCCCCCCTTCCCCTCCCTCCCGGCGAGAGTCCCAAACTCCGCCGGATCCTGCGGCGGGCCACGCGGGAGGAGGTCCGCCAGGCCGAGGAGCTGCGGCGGAGCGAGGACGAGGTGCGGCGCAAGGTCCGCGAGCGGGTGTTCCAGCACGCCCTCCCGATGAAGGTGTCCGACGCCGAGTGGCAGTGGGACCGGAAGAAGCTGACGGTTTATTTCACCGCGGACCAGCGGGTGGATTTCCGGGCGCTGGTGCGGGACCTGGCCGCCCAGTACCGGGCCCGGATCGAGCTGCGCCAGATCAGCGCGCGGGACGAGGCCCGGCGTCTGGACGGCATCGGGCGCTGTGGCCGCCAGCTCTGCATCTCGAGCTGGCTGCCCGAGGCACGCCCGGTGAGTCTGTCGCTCGCCAAGGACCAGCGCCTCTCGCTCAACCCGGCGCAGATCTCGGGTCCCTGCGGCCGCTTGCTCTGCTGTCTCCACTACGAGCACCAGTTCTATGTCGAGAGCCGGAAGCGCTTCCCCAAGGAAGGGAAGCTGCTGCGCACGACGGCGGGCTCGGAGCGGGTGGTGGCGGTGGACATTTTCCGCGATCGGGTGACCCTGCGGCACGAGCCGGAGGGCGCGGTCCGGGTGGTGCCGCTCGAGCGCCTGCAGCGGGAGATCGAGGCCGGTGCCTAAGTTCTACCTCACGACGGCCATTGACTACTCGAACGGCGAGCCCCACCTGGGGCACGCACTCGAGAAGATCGGGGCCGACTGCATCGCGCGCTACCGCCGTCTCGCGGGCGACGACGTCCATTTTCTCATGGGGATGGACGAGCACGGCCAGAAGGTGGCGCTCGCCGCCGAGCAGGCCGGGCTCCCGCCGCAAGCGTGGGTGGATCGGATCGCCGAGACCTTCGAGCGCACCTGGCGTCGCCTGGGGTGCTCCCACACCGATTGGATCCGGACCACGGAGCCCCGACACGTCCGCTCGGTCACCAGTTTCATCGAACGCATCCGGCAGCACCACCCCGAGGATCTGTACGAAGGCGAGTACGAGGGGCTCTACTGCGTGGGATGCGAGGAGTTCAAGACCGCGGCGCAGATCGCGAACGGCCGCTGCGTCGAGCACCCCACGCTCGACCTGGTCCCGACGCGCGAGCGCAACTATTTCTTTCGCCTGAGCCGCTACACCGCGGAACTGCGCCGCCGCATCGGATCGGGTGAGTTCCGGATCGAGCCCGAGATCCGGCGCAACGAGATCCTGAGCCTGCTGGAGCAGGGGCTCGAGGACGTGTCGGTCTCCCGGGCGCGGTTCCCCTGGGGGATCCCGTTCCCCGGGGCGCCGGACCATACGGTGTACGTCTGGTTCGACGCCCTGATCAACTATCTCACCGCCACCGGCTTCCCCGCGCCGGGCTACGAGCGGCTGTGGCCCGCCGACCTGCACGTGATCGGCAAGGGGATCACGCGGCTGCACTGTTGTCTCTGGCCCGCCATGCTGCGGTCGGCCGAACTCCCGTGGCCCCGCATGGTGTACGCGCACGGCTACGTGCAGTGGGGGGGCGCCAAGGTGTCGAAGTCGGCGGGGGGCGCCCTGAGCGTGGATGAGGCCATCGAACGGCACGGCCCCGACGCCCTCCGGTATTTCCTGCTCCGCGAGGTGGGGTTCGAGCACGACGGCGACTTCACCTGGGAGCGGTTCGACGCCCGCTACACCGCCGACCTCGCGGACACGGTGGGCAATCTGGTCTCGCGCACGCTCGCCATGGTGCGGCGCTACCGCCGCGGGGCGGTGCCCCCCTCGGCGGAGACGCCGCTCGACCGGGCCGCCGGCGCCCGCATCGCCGAGTACCGCGCCGCGATGGACGCCTACCGCCTGCACGAGGGCGCGGCCGCCGCGGTGGCGCTGGCCGCGCAGGCCAACCGCTACGTCCAGGAGAGCGCGCCCTGGACTCTGGCCAAAGAGGGCCGCGAGGCGGAGCTCGATCCGGTGCTGGGAAGCCTGGTCCGGACGGTGGCCCGGCTGGCCGTGCTCCTCGCGCCCTTCATGCCGGCCAAGGCGGAGGAGGTGTGGCAGGTGCTCGGAACCGGCCGGCCCCTCGCGGCCGTGCGGCTGGGGGACCTCGAAACTCCTCTACCCGAGGGCGCGCAAGTGGGCGAGCCGCCGATCCTTTTCCCCAAGCTCCAGCCCGCGCGCCGGCGGCCCGCGACCGCGTGATTTGGGTCACCGCCCGCCTCGTTGACGCCTTCGGAGCCGGGGCGTATTATTGGGCTCCCAACTTCGCGCGAAACCGCTAGATGCAGCGTAAGAACGACCGCCGCTGGACGGTCATGCTGGTGCCCCACGGCTCGGGGAGCTCGCGCGCCGTGGAGGTCTCGCAGACCGTCGTCAAGGCCCTGCTGGGCATGGGGAGCGTGGTGGCGCTCCTCCTGCTGGTGCTGGGCGGCGCGGCGATCGCGCGCGGAGTCAACATCACCAAGAGCCGGGCGCTGGAGCGCGAGAACCGGCTGCTGGCGAGCGAGATTCAGCGCATGCGCGAGCAGCTGGTGTCGCTGCGCGACACCCTCAACGAGTTCGGCGAGCGGGAGCAGGAGCTGCGGCTCCTGGCCGGGCTCACGCCCACCGATCCGGCGGTTCAGCAGGGCGGGATCGGCGGGCCTGCCGGGGCCTGGTCGGAGCGCGACAGTCTGAGCGCGGCGGGTCCGCTGGGGGCGGAGGTGTTGGCCGCGCGCCTCGACATGGAAGCGCTCACCCGCCGCGCCAGCATTCTGGTCCGTTCGATCGGGGAGGCCTACGATTCGCTGTCGCGCCACCAGGCGCGGCTCGCGGCGACGCCTTCGATCATGCCCACCAAGGGGTGGCTGACCAGCGCGTTCGCGCGGGAGCGGGTGCATCCCATTCTCCATCTGGCGCGGCCCCACGAGGGGATCGACGTCACCGCCCCGATGGGGGCGGAGATCGAGGCTCCGGCGGCCGGGGTGGTGACCGAGGTGCGCTGGGTGGAGGGGTATGGGAACATGCTCACCATCGACCACGGGTACGGCATCGTCACGCGCTACGCCCACTGCTCGAAGATTCTGGTGGGGCGAGGCACCCGGGTGAAGCGGGGGCAGGTGGTGGCGCTGGTGGGCTCGACCGGCCTTTCGACCGGGCCGCATCTGCATTATGAGGTGTGGGTGAACGGGAAGCCGGTGAATCCGCTGCGGTACGTGCTGCCGGACGCGATCGTGGACTGAGCCGCCCTGCCCGACGGCGAGAACGCCACGCCGCCCGAAGCGCGGCGTGGCGTTCTTCTTCCCCGGTGGAGCTTCGGCCTGGACCGACCGCCTACGGGTTCACGTCAATGCACTGGGTGAAGTTCGGATTGTTGGTTTCTTCGAACGGCACCGGCATGTTGACCGCCGACCCGAAGCTCCCTCCCTTGAAGTACGGCCCCACGGGGAAGACGTTATCCGGCGCGAACCCCAGCGACCCGTACTGGCGAATCATCCGGCGCATGTCCCCCAACCGGTGCCCGGTGCTGAACATCCAGAACGCCCGCTCGCGGAAGTGGGTGTAGATGCGCGAGCGGTCGTCGGCGAAGGTATCGGCGATGGCGGCGAGCCTCGGGCCCCGCACGAAGGGCGGCTGGTTCGCCACCGCCTGCCCGCCCTCGATCGGCGGATACAGGGTGGTATCGGTCCGGAGGGCGTTCAGGGTATCGAGCCACGCCGTGCGGTCGCCGGCGTTGAAGAGCGCCTCGGCGATGATCAGCCGGGCCTCGAGGCCCGTGGCGATGGGCACGTCGCTCTCCTGTCCGTAGATCCCCTGACGCGTCACCAACAACGGCAGCGCGCTGTCGAAGATCCGATCGGGGCCGGTGACGTTGGGGAGGCGCGGATCGTTGGCGCTGATGAAGTCCAGACCGTTCCCGCCTTCGCGGTCCACCATGGTGTAGCGCTTGGGGTCGTTGTTGAGACCCCAAATCTCGTTGTCCACGGTCGTGATGGAGTGCTCGAGGGACCACTTGAAAGTCTTGGGGATACCGGCCACGGCGGCGGCCGCCGCCGCGTACTGCCCCAGGTCAACCAGGGCGCGTCCCTTGACGATGGAGGCGAAGGAGCGCACCGACGCCCCTTCCGCGCCCGCGGCCTGGGCGATGGCCGAATCCGCATGCGCCACGGCCCGCCGGAAGATCGAATCGTTGGTGATGGGGGCGCCGGTGACGATCTGGCCGCCCTCGTCCAGTCCGCTGAGCGGGTGCCCGTTGCAGTAGTGCTCACCGACCGCCGTCTCGACGTACGCCATGACGGCGAACATGAGCCCGATCAGGCGCGTGGAGTCGGGGGTGAAGGTCCGGAGCGCCCGAATGGCCGCCTCGGCCTGGACCCGCGGCCGGTTCACCGCCAGATACAGGTCGTCATTGAACGTGTTGTCCGGCTGGAAAATGCGCTGGTCCTGGTTGTTCCGCTGGACGAAGGTATCGCCTGACCGCCACTCGTCGGCCAGGAGGCCGCCGAACATGAACAGGTTGTCGGCCCCTTCGATGCCGCTCATGGCCTGCGTGAGCCGGAAGATCGCGCCGTTCGCGATGGCCAGCGCCGCGCCGGCCGAATTCGCCTCGAGGATGATGTCCGGATCGGTGACCTCCAGCACCCGGTCGCACGCTTGCAGGGGAACCCCTCCGAGGAGCACCGCGAGCCCGGTCCCCCGCAGCCACCGCCGAACGCCGTCACGTCGTTCCATAGATCGAGTCCCCCGTGCTCAGAAGCTGGCGTTCAGGCGCAGCGTCCAGTAGGTGGGCGGCGGCTGCGTCTGGAAGTCGGTTTGCAGGCCGCCGGCGACGTAGCCGGTCTCGGGATCCATCCCCGAGTAACCCGTGGTGTGCCACAGGTTGCGGCCCGCGAGCGTCAGGCTCACGCGCTGGGACCGCATGGCAGCGGCCCAGGCGTCCGGCAAGGTGTAGCTCACCGAGAACTCCCGGAACCGCAACATGTCCACCGGCTCGATGAAGCCCGCTTGAGTCCGGGCCGGGTGCTCCCGGAGCGCCACCACCCGCGCCTGCTTCCAGAGCGGGGCCTTCGGGTCGATGAGGCCGTCGCAGTTGAGCCGGGACTCGCACCGGATGCGCTCGGTGCCGTTGAGCTGGTACCGCCCGCCCTTGTAGTCGAACAGCCCGGAGATCCGCAGGCGGCGGTTGAACAGCTCGATCCCGGTCGAGAGGGCCAGCTCGTCCTCGGGGACGTTCGGGCCGAAGAAGACCGCGGTATCGCCCACGACGACCTCGGACGCCTCCAGGATACCGTCCCCGTTCACGTCGTTGTACCCCAGGATGGGCCGCTGCCAGTAGCTATCCACCGGGTAGCCCTCGCGCTGCTGGATGGTGGTGCCCACGATCGGCGGCACGCCGAGTTCGAGGATGGTGTTGCGGTTGTGCGACCCCGAAAGGTTCACGTCCCAGGCGAGCGCCGGGGTGTTCACCACGATGGCGTTCAGCACCACCTCCACGCCCCGGTTCCGAAGGGACCCCAGGTTCTCGAACCGGCTCCCGGAGAGACCGGCGGAGGGCGGGAGCGGGCGCGAGATCAGGGCGTCCTTGGTGACCTTGTTGTAGTAGGTGAACTCCAGGTTGACGCGGCTGTCCAGGAAGGCGGCGTCGAATCCCACCTCGAGTTCGGTGGCCCGCTCGGGCTTGAGCGTCGGATCCCCCACGAGGCTGAAAACCAAGGCCGGCCGATCGGCACCCTCGAACTTCGCCGTGGTGGGCGCGAAGAACGTCAACGCATCGGTGGATCCGGGTTGCCGCCCCGACGCCCCCAGCGCCATCCGCGCCCGCAGGTTGGAGAGCCAGGAGGGCGCGGGGAAGAACGGTTCCTGAGAGACCACCCACGAGGCGCTGAACTTGGGGTAGTACACCGCGCTGAAGTCCTTCCCGAACGCGCTGTTGTCGTCCATCCGGACCGCGCCCGTCAGGTACAGGCGATCGTTCCAGCTCACCTGCTGCTCGAGGAAGGCCCCCAGCGTCTTCGAGGCGGTGTAGGTCTCGTCCGCGAACAGTTCCGCGGCCGGGGTGATGGTCGAAGCCCCGGGGGCGAAGTTCTCGCCGTAGGCACCGTTCCGGGCGAACACGTTCTTGATGTACTGCAAGCCGCCCGTGGTCCGAGCCTGGGCTCCGAAGAGCTGGGGGAGCCCGTAACTGGCCGAGAGGTTGGCGTCCAGCGTGTAGTCGTGGAACGTGGTGCGGTTCTCCTCCTTGAACCCCTCCTTGAAATCGGAGAACGCCACGCACTCGTCGCGACGGCAGAGGTCCTCGTCCACGCGGCTGGTGAAGTCGATCCCGGCCACCACCCGGCCGCTGAGCCACGCCGTGGGACGATAGGTGATCGTCCCGCTTCCGATGAACCGGTTGATGTCCTGCCGAACGGTTTCCGAGAAGAACTCGTCCGGGGTGAAGAGGCGGTAGCCGTAGTTGGGGAGCCCGGTGATCCCCGACACGTTGTCCTTGTGTCCGGGGCCGCCCAGGGCGTTGGAGAGCAGGCCGGTCGTGTTGTTGTCCGTCTGCGGCAACCGCTGGTTGCTCGAGATGAAGCTGGTGAACGCGGCCGCGTCCAGTTTGGGGCTGAGCGAGGCGTGGAGATTAGCCCGCAGGCTCACCCGCTCCCGGGCGTTGGGGCGATACTGCTCGTAGGGCACCTCGGTCACGCCGCGGGTCTGGAGCACCCGCCCGTACGCGAAGTCCGGCATCCGCAGCACCCCGATTTCTTCTTCGTACTCGCTCGAGAGGAAGTAGCGGAGCGCATCCGAGCCGCCCGAGACCTGCGCCCCCACCTGCCCTCGCCAGCCGGTCCCGAGGGGCGAGGCGTCCGGGTCCTCGAACAGGTTGAAGGTCGTCACGCTGTCCTGCACGCATTGCGCCCTCGCCACCTGGGTCAGGAGGCACTGTACGGCGTTAGTGGGGAGCGAATTGGTCGAGGACGTGGTCCCGGTCCGCCATCCGCGATAGGCGATGGGCCAGTCGTTGTAGTCCTTGATCACCCCCAGCTCGGAGTACACGTTCCACTGCGCCGCCCCGGCGCGCCCGCGCTTGGTGCGGATCACGATCACGCCGTTGGCCGCGTCGGTCCCGTACAGCGTGGCCGCCGACGGGCCCCGCACGATCTCGACCGACTCGATCTCCTCGGGGTTGATGTCGTTGACCCGGCTGGGGTTGGTTCCGCCGATGCCGATGCTCGAGGAACCGGTGGCAGCCTCCATCCGAATCCCATCGATGTAATAGATGGGCTCGTTGGAGAGCGACAGGCTGCTGGTGCCCCGGATGCGCACTCGGGCTTCGGCACCGGTGATGTTGCCGGGAAGCACCTGAACCCCGGCGGCCTTCGTGACCAGCAGGTCCGCCATGTTGGCGATCGGCGCGGTCATCACCAGACTGTCCGCCTGGATGGTGGCGACAGAGGTGCCCAACTCCTTCTTGGCCTGATCTCCGGTGGCGGTCACCACCACCTGATCGAGCGAATACGGCTGCCAGGAGAGCGTGACGTCCTCCGTGGTGACCGCGTCGGCCGCCACGGTGACCGTCCGGCTGGCGGCGCCGTAGCCGATGGCCGTCACCCGCACAGTCGCCTGCCCCGCAGGCACGTTGACCAGCGCGTAGCGGCCCTCGGCGTTGGTCAGGGTGACCAGGGTGGTTCCCACGATGACCACGCGAGCGCCGGCGATCGGTTGGCCGCTGGCCTGGTCGGTCACCCGCCCTTCCACGCGTCCCTGCTGCGCCGTCGCCGCCGCGGGCCACGCCAGCACCACAGCGAGCACGCCGATGCCCGCGATGCTCGAACGGAAACGCCGTGTGTTCATGGTTCAGCCTCGCACGCGAAGGTTCCCCGTGCCCCTGCGACTCGGTTACCGGAGTTGGATCTGACCCCGGAGCTCACCTCCGGGGTTCCGTCTAGTGTGCACGTTCACGTACACGTTGCCGGCGCGCATCAGCGATAGCAGCGAATCGAACCGCGCGCGGGCGTCGGCGCCGAAGCCGGCCGGCAGCTGGGTCAGCTGAGCGGGTCGCAACTGGCCCACGCCCAGCGGCCCCGTGTAGCCCGCGGTGTTGCGGGTGGGGCCGCCGTACAACGTGACGATCACGGGACCGGGCGCGCCCGCGGCGCCCTGGTGGATGTGGGCCACCGTGGGCGTATCGATCCCGACGACATCGAGGCGATAGATGAGCAGCGAGTCGAACACGACGCTGAAGACAGCCGTGCCGCTGGCGGTGGTCGTGACCGCGGGAACCTCGTTCGCCCCTGAGAGCGTCGCCTGGAAGCCCTCGCCCCCGAGCACCGGGAAGGACACTTCATCACAGGCGGCAAGCCCCATCAGGCCCAAGACGAGGAGCCCCCGCGCGCGCGCAAGAGACATCTTCCCCCTCCGTGAAAGGATCACGAGGTCACCCGCGACGCGGCGCGAGAGTCATGGCAGACCGGCTGAAACCCGAGCGGGCACCGAACGCCGAGCCCCACCCGCTCCTAGCTCACTCGTCGGCGCCTTACACGGACCCGGCCGGGCGTGAGCCAGTGAGCTCGAGCGAAGTGGCTGCCGACACGGTAGCGACCATGACCCCCTCCCGAAGCGCGAGTCTCCGCACCCGTTATCCTGCAGCCCAACCGGGAACCCCACAAGACCCCCCTGGCCCCCCCGAGCGGGCTCCGTGGGCCTCAGCGGGTCCGTACCAGGATCGCCCCTCCCGCATGGCCGGTGCCGAACCGGGTGGTCGCGTCGTTGCCGTCCAGGTATTCCATCTGGAGCACCATTTCGGCCCGGATGCTGGTGAGGGAACCTGGCCCTCCGTAGCGCACCCCGTCGAGGTAGACGACCACCTCCCCCGCGCTCGGGTCCTGGATGCTGATCTGCCCCCGCCGTCGCAGCCACTCGGGGCGGAGCCGGGAGACGGCCTCGTACGCGGTGGTGGCCGAGACCGCCTGGATCTCCTCGGCCAGGAGCAGGGCGCGGGAGGGGGCGGCGCCGGTCGGGCGAGTGGCGGCGGAACACCCCCAAGCAACGGCCGCCAGGACCACCGGAGCCCAGAGACCGGCGCCACGGCTCCCGATGTGCGTTGGCAATGTCATGGCTCCTCCGGTACGAGTCCCGAGGGTCGAAACTTGACGCCCCAGGCGCCGGGCGCAAGAATAGAGGTGGCCACTGCGGCGAGGCCGGCACGGTGAAGCAGGTCGCGTTGGTTGCCTGCGTCTGGCTGGCGCTGGTGGCGTGCTCCACGCGGCGTCAGCCATCGAGTGTCCTGACCGGCCCATCGGGCGGGCGGCTGATCACGGCGGACATGATCGAGGCGAGCGGCGCTACGACGGCCTGGGACGCGCTCCGGCGGACCGTCCCGAACATCTCCTTTCGCGAGACCAGCCGCGGAACACCGGCGCGGGTGGTCCGCCGGGGCCGGTCAAGCATCTATCTGAACGACCAGCCCCGGGTGGTGCTGGATGGCGCCACGCTGTCGGACTTCCAGGTGTTGGACCAGATCCCCGCGCGAGACGTCTTCAGCATCGAGGTCCTGAGCGGTATCCACGGCACGACCTACTACGGCACGGGCGCCGCGAACGGGGTGATTCTCATTCGCACGCGTACGGCTCCGTAACCGACGGACTCCGGCGGCACAACGACGACGGGGGAGCCCGGTGATCGGCTCCCCCGTCCCTTTTGCGCTCCTCCCTGTCAGGGCGTCGTGGTCGAGCACGCCCCAGTGTAGTTCGTGTTGTTTCGTTCCTCGAATGGGACCGGCAGGTTGACATCGTCCCCGTACGTCACGCCCTTGGGCGAGACCCCGGTGGGGAAGACCTCGTCCTCCGTCCGGCCGTACTGACGCATGAGGCGCCGCAGGTCACCCAGCCGATGGCCCGTGAGAAACAACCAGAACGCCCGCTCGCGGAACATCAAGTCTTCCCGCCCCCGGGCCGTGCCCGGATCAGCGAGCGGTCCCAGCCCGGCCACCGGCCCGTTCGCCCGGATGTAGTTCAGAGTGTCCAGCCACGCGCCGGCGTTCCCCGCCTGGAGCAGCGCCTCGGCGATGATGAGTTTGGCCTCGAGTCCGTCGGCGATGGGCACCGGAGTGGTCCGGGTCGGGTACTTGAGGGAGTTCCACTGTGGCGTGACCGCATCGAAGCCCACGCCGTCGGTGGGGTCCCGCACGACCTGCACGCGCGGGTCGTTGGCACTCCGGAAATCGAGTCCCGTCCCGGCACTCCCGTCACGGTCGGCGACCGAGAAGCGTTCCGAGATCCAGTTGAACACGTGGACCCCGTTCTGCTGGCGACCGGTGGTCACTGTGTGCGTGGTGCGGTATTGGAAGGTCAACGGCACCCCGGTGACGGTTGCCGCCGCGGCGGCAAACTGCCCGAGGTTCAGCTGCGCTCGGGCCTTCCCCACCCGCGCCAGATTCGCCCGGGCGACCGTCGCCGAATCGGTGGCGGTCAAATAGACGAGGGCGCTGTCGAACCGCGCGATGGCGAGGTCGAAGATCTCGGTCGTGCTCTTGGGAGTTCCGAGGCCCGCCTCCAGGGAACTGAACGGCACGCCGGAGCAGTAGCTCTCGCCGAAGAACACGTAGGTGTAGCCGGCGAGCGCGAGGGCCTCTCCCACCCGCCGCTCGGGGGTGGGCGCGTACTGCTGCAACAGCCCCGCGGCGCTCTCCAGCGACACCCGCGCGCGCTGAAGGTTGCGAAAGACCGCCGTGAGGGTGCCATTGCGCTCGTCGATGGATCGGTTCTCGTACTCCTGGCGCGTGGGGAACGTCTCGGAGTTCATGAGCTCGTCGCTCATCGAGCCGCCGACCAGAATCTGGCCCTCGGTACCGCCGGCGTCGCCGATGATGGCGAAGGAGAAGTCGCCGATCCCACCGGCGAACGCGGCGGCTGCCCCGGCCGCGCTCTGGAGATCGCGGGGATTCACGATATCCGGGTCCGTGACTTCCAGGACCTCGTCCACGGAGCACGCGCCCAATGCCAGTGCCAGGCCGCCGGCCGCCAACAGGCGCAGGATACGCGGCATGGTCGCCTTCTTTGGAGTTCGGTTCATGGTGTGGGTCCTCCGCCGTTAAAAGCCCAGGTTGACGCGGAAGATCCAGTACGTCACCGGGGGTTGGGTCAGGAAGTCGCGCACGAAGTCCGACTGCCCGATCTGGTTGATCTCCGGGTCTACCCCGGTGTAGTCCGTGAACGTGGCGAGGTTGCGCCCGGTCACGGTGAAGCTCATCCGCTGCGCCCGCAGCGCCCGCGCCCAGGTGTCGGGCGCGTTGTAGGTGAGCGACAGCTCCCGCAACTTGAGGAACGTCGCATCCTCGATGTAAGGGCCCTGCGTCCGGCCGGTGGGGATGCTGCGGGCCGCGACCGCCCGCGCTTGGTCCCACAGCGGCGCCGAGGGATCGTTGATGGCTCGGCAGTTGTTCGCCGCCGACGAGGTGCAGCGGAAGTAGTCGGTCAGGTTGAACTGCTTGAAGTCTCCCCGGTAGTCCAGCTGGCCGCCCAGACGCAGCCGGTTGTTGAACAGCGACACCCCGCCGTTGAGGCTGAGCTCGGTACGCGGGATCGACGACCCCAGGAACTCCGCCGTGTCGCCCACGACGATTTCGCTCAGCTCGATGATCCCATCGCCGTCGGCGTCCGACCACGAGCGCAGCGGCCGCTCCCAGAAGCCGAAGAGGGGGTACCCGGGCACGTGCCGCTGCACCCCGGCGATGATCGGCTGCACGTTCTCACCCAGGGTGATGAGCTTGTTGATGTTGCGCGACCCGGCGAGGGTGAGGTCCACACCCACCGACGGCCCGATATTGAAGGTGGTCGTGATCAACCCCTCGACCCCCTTGTTCTCGACCGAGCCGATGTTCTCGAAGCGTGACGCCGCCGCCCCGAGCGATGGGGGCAGGATGCGCTGCACCAGTGCGTCGGTGGTCTTCTTGCGGTAATAGGTGAGCTCGAGATGCGCCTTCCCCTCCAGGAAGTCGGCATCGAAGCCGAGCTCGATCTCGGCCGACCGCTCCGGCTTGAGCGAGTCATTGCCTACGGCGGCGATGATCAGACCCGGCGTGTCGGTGCCGTTGATCGTCGCTGTGACGTTCTGGAAGAACCGCTGGGCGTCGGTGCTCCCCGGCTGCACCCCGGACTGCCCATAGGCCGCGCGAAGCCGCAGGTTCGAGACCGGCGCCGCGGCCGGGAAGAAGGGTTCGTCAGAGACGACCCAGGATATCTGGGCCTTGGGGTAGGCCGCCGAGCGGAAGCTGGCGCCAAAGGCGCTGTTGTTGTCCACCCGCAGGCCGAGGTCCAGGAACAGCCGGTCCTTCCAACCAAACAACTGGTCCACGTAGAACCCGAGCGTGATGGTTTCCGTGGTGGTCTCGCCCGCGGTCTTGAGCGCACCCGCGCTGACCGTCTTGCCGCCAGGCGCGAACTCCGATCCGGTGGCCGTGACGCCGAAGAACCAGTCCCGGAGATACTGCGCGCCCGCCGACGTCTTGGAGGTCAGTTCCGGACGGAGCGTGAAGCTGGCGGTCCCGCTCACATCCACCGTGGTTTGGGCGATCTCGAAGCGGTTGTCGGACCGGCGGCCCCGCCGGAACGTGGCGAACGCCGGGCCCTCGTTCAGTCCCTGGAACTGGAGGTCCAGGCGGTTGGTGTAATCCAGCCCCACGGTCGCGCGGGCCGTGAGGTAGTCGGTCGGGCGCCAGTTGGCGTTGCCGCTACCCGTGAAACGGGTGATGTCCTGCTCGGTCAGAATGGCGAACACCTCGCCCGGCCGGAAAAACCCCCACTCCTGGCCCGCGCGGGCCTTCCCGAAGTAGCCGCTGGGCAACATCCCCGTCACGTTGTTGTCGTTCTGCGGCAGACGCCCGTCGCTCTTGACGAGCCCGAGGTTCACCGAGACGTCCGCCCGGTTGGACAGCGTGGCCTGCACATTCGAGCGCACGCTGAACTTCTTCACGTCATTGGGACGGTACGTCTCGTACGGCAGCTCCGACACCTGCCGTTCGGCCGCGATCCGCGCATACTCCCCCTCGGGCAGGCGGTAGTGGCCGAGTTCGTCCTCGTATTCGGCCGAGAAGAAGTACCGCGCCTGCTCGCTGCCCCCCGATACCTGCGCGCCCACCTGCCCCCGCCATCCGGTGCCCAGGAACGTGGTAGAATCGTTCATCAGGACGTTGAAGCTCGTCAGGCTATCGATCACGCACGTGCCGGCCGCAAAGGACGTCAGGAAGCATTGCGTGGCCGTGTTGCCCGGAACGGTCCGGCCCCAGCTGAAGTAGTTGGTGGGGTAGGTATTGTTGTCGTTCAGGACGCCGATCTCGGAGTAGACCAGCCAGGTCGGGCGCCCCGCCAAGCCGCGCTTGGTGGTGATGCGGATGACGCCGTTGGCTGCCTGCGTCCCGTACAGCGTCGCCGCCGACGGCCCCTTGATAATCTCCACCGACTCGATGTCTTCGGGGTTGATGTCGTTGATGCGAGAGAACGACTGACCCCCGGTGCCGACCGACAGGGAGTTCGAGCCGCTCTCGATCCGGACACCATCCACGTAGTATACCGGTTCGTTGGACAGCGAGAGGCTCGACAGCCCGCGAATCCGCACCCGGGCGCCGGCGCCCGTGGTGCCGCTGCTCTGGAGCACCTGGACGTTGGCGGCCCGACCGGACAGGAGGTCGGCGAAGTCGCTGATGGGCGCCGCCTGCGTGACCTGGTCAGCCTTGACGGTCGCCACCGCGTTCCCCAGCTCCCGCGCTCGGGCGGCCTCACCGGTCGCGGTGATCGTCACAGCATCGAGGGAGACGACCGCCTGCCGCAACGCAAAGTCTGCCGTGGCCATGGCGCCCGCCTCGACCGTGACGGTCTGGATGGCGCTGGCGTACCCGATCACCGACACGCGGACCTCGTGAGTCCCCACAGGGACACTCCGCAGGGTGTAACGACCTTCCACGGTGGTGACGGCCGCGATGTTGGTGTTACCCAACAGCACGCGCGCGCCCGCCACCGGCTGGCCCGTCACCTGATCGGTCACCGTCCCGGTGACCGTCCCCGTTTGCTGCGCCGCCGCCACGAGCGGCAGCGCCAGCACCAGACCGACCAGGGCCGCCACCGAAACGATCGGACGAAACTTGTCGATGTTCATCGCTAGTTCCTCTCCCAGATTGGGAAAACGATCCCTGCCCCACAACGCGATCTCGCTCCGCTCCATCACCTCCTTGCAGGTAGGGCGACCTCGCTTCGAAAAGCGACAACTCGGCCGTCGCCGGGGCACGAGCCTCACTCCCAGCCTCCGTGGCGGGCAGGGCCGCGCTGAGGGCGCCCGGGCCCAGCCCACATAGGGATATCCCTGAGTTCCCCACTCGGCAAGCCCTGAGCCGGGATGGACGCTAAGGCACGACCGGAGGGACGGTATCGAAGGTGGCCAGCAGGAACAGCACCGTGTCTCCCATTTCCCGGCGCTGGGTCCGGTACCGCGAGACCTCGACCCGCTGGAGCTCGCTCAGGGCCCACGCCCCCAACAGCTCGGGGCGGATGGTCCCGTTGCCGTCGTCCCGCCAGTCGCAGACCACCTGCTCATTGAAGGCCGTCGATCCCTGACGCGCATAGATGAGCAGCACCTCGACCCGCGAGCTGTCATCCCCCACGGGCTCCCAGGTCACGCTCAGCGGCTGGTCGGTGGGCGGCCGCGCCGGGATCGGCGACAAGGCCTGGAGCGCCGGCGCGGTCAGCGAGGAAATGGTGGTGGCCGGAAAACCGCGGGGGGCGCCGGCAAGGCTGAAGGTCACTTCCGACCCGGGGACTATCGGCACATCGGGCGGGTTGGCGGCGTAGATGGTGACGCCAAAGCGGCGTATCGGCCGCAAGACCGCGGTGGTCGGTCCCGCCACAAACAGGATGCTGTCCCCGGCGTCGACGTGGATGACGCTGACGTTGGTGGATTGCGGTACGAAGTCCCCTACCTGGCACGTATCCCCGGTCGAGCGCGAGTCACCAACCGGCGGGCGCCCCGCCAGGGCGAACAGCCCCTCGGGACGGGCCACGTAGCTCCCTTCGACAGACCGGGCGAAGAGCGTGAGCACGCCCACCGGGATCGTGGGTGCGGAGAACGTCGCTTCCCGGCAGGCGACCAGGGCCGCGCCCAGCGTGGCCCCGAGGAAGAGCCAGGGGATGGTTCGGGAGGCGCTCAGCCTCTCACTCCGGTCTCGCGGGGGTGCCCCGAGTGTGCACGTGGATCACCCCGGCCAGGTTGTCGGACCCGAACCGCGCTTGGGCCTCGCTCGGGCTCAGGAACTCCACCCACAACGCCGAGCCCGCGGTCAGGCGCCGGAGCGACTCCGGCCCTCCCAAGCGCTGGCCGTCCAGGTATACCGTGACCTCGGCGGATGCCCGCGTCAGCGACGTCGGGCCCCTCGGCGTCGGCCGCAGCCAGCGGGGCCGGCGCATCCGGATCGCGTCGTACAGGGTCCCGGCCCCGGACTTCTCGATCTCTTCCTGAAGCAACACCCGGTCGGTCGAGGCTGCGGGCCCGGTATCGGATGTCCGGGCCGTTCCGCAGGCCGTGACCAGGAGCGCGACCCACAGCAGGAGAACCTTGCGCGACCACTGCATCATGCGCCTCCCGTACCGGCACGCCGCCAACAGCCTCGGCCTCCGCGCCCCCTCGGAGGCGGGGATTCCCCGACTTCCCTCGCCGGCGCTAGTTCGGCGGCCGCCGGTCGGTCAGGAATGCAAAGGCCGGAGTCGTGAAGGCCGGCGCCATGCTCCCGGGAACCGACGGGGGCAGGACGACGATGGTGAGCACGGAACCCGCCATCCGCACGCCCGCGATCGGGCTCGAGGTCCCGGAGGCCGCGGCTCCCGGCGGCGCCGCCGTATTGGCCACGAGCAGGGGCGTCGTGGTGCCGGTTGCGGTGGTGGCCACCCGCAGGGCGGCCGTGTCCAGCTCGACGTATGGAGTGTATTGCCCATACGTGAGGTTGGTCCAGGTCGGCGTCGCGGACGGGGTTTGGCCCGCGGTGCTCGTGGTGCCCACGAAGACGTCCATGGCGCCCATGCCCGCGCCCAGGTGCAGGGCCCGAAGCGCGACCTTCCCGGCCGCCGGGGCCGGGGCGTTGTCCTGCTGCACCACCACCGTAGCCGCGGGCGTGGACCCCGACCGCATGAACCCGGAGTGCACCACGGTGTACAGCGCGTTCTCCGCGAAGGTGAAGTTCTGCTCGTGCACCACGGTCGAGGCGATCGCCGGATCCGTGCTGCTCAGGAACACCCGGAAGGTGTGCGTCCCGGCCCGGAGCGGCTGGTGGTGCACCTGGAGAGTCCGGAAGGCCGCGCCGAACATGCCGGCGTTGGTCACGAAGTCCACGAACCGGTAATCCATCGCCATGGTATCGGGCAC
>DATLXT010000028.1:0-3515 GCA_035575475.1 Gemmatimonadales bacterium
AACCGCCCCATCCGCACCAGCGCGAGGTCGCGGAACGTCCGGTCGGCCTTGATCTCGGCGAGCGTGACGGGGCGCGGGAGGCGGCCCCGGGCGGCCAGCTCGACCACCAGGAGCCGGGGATCGTTCTTCTTGGGATCCGGATAGGGCGCCGAGACCACCTCGGCACGACCCACCACCGCCTTCTCGTTGCCAGTGTGGTAGATCACCACCTCATCGCCCGGCCGCATCTCACCGATGTGCTTCAGGGCGACCGGATTCTTCACCCCGTCCCACACGGTCCGGCGGTCGCGCTCGAGATCCGAGTAACTGTAGGCCGAGGGCTCGGTCTTCAGGATCCAGTAGCTCACGCGGTCCTCCCGCTCGGGCCCGGACTATAGCACCCCGTCCACCCAGCCGGCTATGGCACGAGCCAGCTCCGCCACCACCTCGCCCGGGGGCCGGCCCCGCACCTTGAACGAGTGGTCCCCGCCGTCCACCAGCTCCAACGTGGCCCGCGCACCCAACCGGCCCACCACCGGCCGGAGGAGATCGAGCCGGGCGAACTCGTCACGCGTGCCCTGGAGGAAGAGCATCGGGTGCGGCACCGTATCGAGATGAGCCGCCCGCTCGATGCCGGGCCGACCCGGCGGGTGGAGCGGGAACCCGAGGAACACGAGGCCCCGCACCCCGGGGAGCGGCGCCCTCGCCGCCGCGCCCGAGGTCATGCGGCCGCCGAACGACTTTCCGCCGGCCACCAGCGGGAGGCCGGGCGCCGCCTCCCCGGCGGCCCGGACCGCGGCGCGGACCGCCGCCTCCGCGACCGCCGGGGGGTCGGTCCGGCGCTGCTGCCTTTCCATGTAGGGAAAGTGGTAGCGGAGCGTGCCGATGCTCCGCTCGGCCAGCGCCGCCGCGATGGATTCGAGAAACGGGTGCCGCATCCCCGCCCCGGCGCCGTGTGCCAGAACGCAGAGCGCCCGGGCCCGCTCCGGCAGGATCAGCAGAGCCGACACCGTCCCCGTGGTCTCGCCCACGGTGATCGTCAACGCCTGCCCGGCCGGCATTCCCCGATGCCCGATGGCTCACATCCGCCGCTGGAGACGTTCGAGCGCCTCCACCAGGTCGGGCTTCTCCGTCAACACGGGCAGCAGAGGATCCCTTCCCAGCTTCCTCATTCGCCCCGGCGCGTTCTTGATCGTGAACTTGCGAATGTCGAGTCCGGGGGCCACCTCGCGCCAGCTGAGCGGCATGGACACCGGCGCGCCCGGCAGGGGGCGCACCGAGAACGGCGCCACGATCAGCCGGCCGTGCCCGTTCTGGACGTAGTCGAGGTACACTTTGCCTCCCCGCTTGTGGACCTGCCGGGTGATGGTCGCGATCTTCGGCAGTGCCTGCGCCACCAGGCGGGCGAGCAGGCCGCCGAGCTTGCGCGACTGCTCGTAGGTGCACTGGCGCCCCAGCGGGATCAGCACGTGCAGACCGGTGGACCCGCTGGTCTTCACGTACGCGGGCAGGCCGATGTCGTCGCACAGCTCCTTGAGCGTTCGCGCCACCCGGACCACCGCCGGGAACGGCGCCCCCTTCGGGTCGAGATCCAGCACGCACCAGTCCGGCCGCTCCAGCGAGTCCACCCGGCTCGACCAGACATGGAGCGGGATCGCGCCCATGTTGGCGATATAGAGCAGGGCCGCCGCCTGGTCGCACACGAAGTAGTCCAGCTCGCGCTGGGACTCCTCGCTCCAGATGGTCACGGTCCGGACGAACTCCTGCGCGTATTCGGGCGCGTCCTTCTGGAAGAAGGACTTCCCGTCGATCCCGTCGGGATAGCGGGTCAGCACCAGCGGCCGCTCGGCGAGATAGGGCAGCATCCACGGCGCGATCGCCCGGTAGTAGGCGACCAGGTCCCCCTTGGTGTACCCTTCGCCGGGCCAGAAGACCTTGTCGAGATTCGTGAAGTGAACCTCGGCACGCGGGATGCGGGCTGCGGGCTGCGTGGGCGCGGCCGCGACCTCCTCCGCATCCCGCCTCCCGCTTCCCGCGTCCCGCTTGACGCACTCCTCCGGCTTCTTGTCGTCCCGGAACCGGACGAACACCGGCTGCCGGAGCAACCCGTCGTCGGTCCACTCCTTGTAGCGCACCTCGGCCACGAGACGGGGTTCAGTCCAGGTGTGCTCCGGCCCCTTCGGCACCGGTCCGCCGCACGGCGGGCCGGGGCGGCGGAGCCGCTCCAGCTCGTCGGCCACGCGCCTCAGTTCGGCGGCCGTGAAGCCGCTCCCCGCGCGCCCCGCATAGACCAGCGCCCCGCCGTCGTGCCAGGCGAGGTGCAGGGCGCCGAACCCGCCGCGCGAGCCCCGGGGCGCGGTGTAGCCCACCACCACGAAGTCGGCCGTTCGGTCGGCCCGGATCTTGAGCCAGTTGGGCGAGCGGCCGCTGCGATAGGGCGAATCGGCCTTCTTCGCCACGATCCCCTCGAGGCCCAGGCGCACGGCGTGCTGGTACAGCGCTTCCCCGTCGGTCGCGAAGTGCTCGGAATAGCGCAGCGGGCCCACCTCCGGGAGCAGCTTTCGGAGCAGGGCCTTGCGGCGCTCCAGCGGCAGGGGCCGCGTGTCATGGCCCTCGGCGGCGATCAGGTCGAAAAGGTAGAGCGTCGCCGGGGTCTCCGCCGCGGCGCGCTTGATGGCCGCCGGGCCAGAGACCCGCGCCCGGTTCTGAAGCCGCTGGAAGCTGGGTCGGCCCTGATCGTCCAGCACCACCAGCTCGCCGTCCAGAATGAAGTCGTCGTACGGCAGCGCCTCGACGGGACGCACCAGTTCGGGAAACGCCGCCGTCGCGTCGTTCCCGTTCCGGGTGAGGAGGCGCGCCTTGCCGCCCTCTTTGATCACCCGCATCCGGTAGCCGTCGAGCTTCACCTCGAACACCCACCCCTTCCGCGAGAACGGAGCGTCGGCGGTTTCGGCGAGCATCGGCTCCGCGTCCTCCGCCCGCACCCGCCGGGCCGGAGCGCCCCGGCGCTCCAGCTCGGCCCGGAGTGCCGCCGCCCGGTCCTCGCCGTCCCGCAGCTCCTCGACGGTCAGGCCCGAGAACACCGAGCCCTGCGGGAACCGGTCGCCGTCGGTCGAGACGTAGCCGTCTCGTTCCTTGATCAGCAGCCAGTCCTTGACGCCTTTTTTGATCTTCACCAGCGTCCAGCGGCCGCGGAGCTTGTACCCCGACAGCTCGAACAGGAGCTTGCCCTTCTTCAGGCCCTCGACCGGGTCCTCCAGAGGCTGCCAGGTTCCCCGGTCCCAGACGATTACGGCACCCGCGCCGTAGTTGCCCTCCGGGATCACACCTTCGAAGTCGCCGTACTCGATGGGGTGATCCTCCACGTGCACCGCGAGCCGCTTGTCCGCGGGATTGCGGGAGGGCCCCTTGGGCACGGCCCAGGAGCGCAGGACCCCGTCCATTTCGAGACGGAGGTCGTAATGGAGCCGGGTGGCGGCGTGTTTGTGCACGATGAAACGACCGCCCGGCCGCGCCGGAACGGCGGGGCGAGCGCC
>DATLXT010000029.1:0-7152 GCA_035575475.1 Gemmatimonadales bacterium
AGCGCAGCGGTATCACCCTGATCGTCACCGCCGACCACGGCAACGCCGAGCTGATGGTGGATCCCGCCACCGGCGGCCCCCACACCGCCCACACCACCAATCCGGTGCCGTTTCTCATCGTAGGTGCCGACGGCCTCCGCCAGCTCCGGGCCGGGGGCTCGTTGTGCGACGTCGGGCCGACCATTCTCCGGCTCATGGGCATCGACCCTCCGGCGGAAATGACGGGAAAGGACCTCAGAGCCGTATGACGCCACGACGCCATATCTTAGCAAGCGTCCTCCTGCACCTCGGGCTCTTGGCGTCGGGGCACGCCCTGTTTGCCCAGGTGGGTCACGACCCGGCCGCGTCTCCCTACCGCGACATCCCGCGAGGTGGGGGGCCGGTGGTGTCGGTGGGATACCTGACCGGGGAGCGCGGCAGGGTTGCCGTGGGTCTGACCAACGCCCTAATGGTGGGCGCGCGCTACGACGTGCAAGTGAGCGGGGCGCTCCGCGCCACCTTCGGTCTGACCTACGGGATGGGCGAGCGATTCCTGATCGACCCCACCAAGGACTCGGCCAGCCGCAAGTCGGGACCGGAGGACGACGGGTTGCTCCTCGCGGACGGGGAGTTGCAGCTCCTGATCACCGGACACAAGACCTGGCGGGGGTTCGCGCCGCACGTGTCCGCGGGCCTGGGCGTGGCGATGGGCGGCGCGGAGCCCGCGGCCGACACCAGCGACTACGCCTTCGGCACCAAGTTCCTGGTCCAGTCCGGCGCCGGGGTGCGCTGGTATCCCGCCCGCCGGCTGAACCTCCAGCTCGAGGGGCGGGTGCTGTTCTGGAAGCTCCGCTACCCCGCGCAGTACTACGCCCCCGCCTCCGACGGGACCAGCGTCCTGCGGTTCCGGGACCCGAGTGACGAGTGGACCCGGCAGGCGTGGGTGCGGATCGGCCTGGGATGGACTTTCTAGCCGAGGGAGCGCGTCGCGCCGTCGACCTGCTGGTCTCGGGCGACCCCGAAGTCTACGGCATCACCCTCCTGACCCTTCGCGTGGCCCTGGTGGCCACCACCATCGCCTGCGCCCTGGGCATCCCGCTGGGCTACGTCCTCGGCACCCGCCCCTTCTGGGGGCGACGCGCCGCGCTGACCGTGGTGAACACCGCCCTCGCCTTCCCCACGGTGGTGGTGGGGCTCCTGCTCTACGGCATCCTGTCGCGCCGCGGGCCGTTGGGCGGCCTGGGATGGCTCTACACCTGGCAGGCGATCGTGATCGGCGACGTGCTCCTGGCCCTGCCGCTCGCCGCAGCCCTCTCGGCCGCCGCGGTCCAGGGCGTGGACCCGCGGGTGCGCCGCACCGCCCTCACCCTCGGTGCCGGCGCCTGGCGAACCGCGTGGATGGTGGCCCGCGAGGCCCGGTTCGCCCTCGCGGCCGTGATCACCGCGGCCTTTGGGCAGGTGGTGGCCGAGGTGGGCGCCGCCATGATCGTGGGCGGGAACATCCGCGGCTCCACGCGCACCCTCACCACCGCCGTGGCCCTGCACACCGCCCAGGGCGACTTCGGGCTGGCGCTGGCGCTGGGAGTGATCCTGCTGGCGGTGGCCCTGATGGTGAACGTGGCCCTCCAGTTGCTCCAGGGCCGGGCCCGTGCTTGAGCTCCTGGACGTCCGGCACCGCTACATGGCCCGCCTGGTCCTGGACGTGGCGCACTTCGCCGTGCCCCCCGGGGCCATGATCGCGATCGTCGGTCCCAACGGGTCGGGCAAGAGCACCCTGCTGCGGATCCTGGCCCTGATCGAGCGCCCCACCGAAGGGCGGGTGGTGCTCGAAGGGGCGGTCCTGTGGAACGGCCGCCGGGGTCGACCGCCGCTCGGGGCCCGGCGTCGGGTCACGCTGGTGGAGCAGCGGCCCCTGCTCTTCCGGGGGCGGGTGGGGGACAACGTCGCGTTCGGTCTCCGGGTCCGGGGAGCGTCGCGCGGGGCCGCCGACGCGGTGGTGCGTGAGGTGGCCGAGCGGCTCGGCATTACCCCGCTCCTGGCGCGCCGCAGCGACGAGCTCTCCGAAGGCGAGATCCAGCGAGTGGCGGTGGCCCGGGCCCTGGCCGTCCGACCGGACGTCCTGCTGCTCGACGAGCCAGCCAGCTCGGCCGACCGGGCCGCAGCCCAGGCGCTCTATCGGGTCCTGGAGCAGGAGCGGCGAGAGCGGGGCCTGGCCGTCTGCCTCGCCTCCCATCAGCTCGAGGACGCCTACCGCTGGGCCGACGACATCCGCGCGCTGGCCGACGGCCGGCTGTCGCCCGTGACGCCGGAGAATCTGTTCCGGGTGGACCTCCCCCCCGGAGGCGACATCAAGCACGTGCGCGTCGGGCCCCTCGAGATCGCCGTGATCACCGAGAAAACCGGTCCGGTCATTCTCGCCGTTCCCCCCACCGATATCTTCGTGAGCCGGGAACCGGCGCCCTCCTCGGCCCGCAACGTCTTCCGGGGCCGCGTCACCCGGCTGAGTCGCCGCAAGGACGGCGCGGTCGAGGTCGGGGCCGACGTGGGGGTCGAGCTGGTAGCGGTGGTGACCGAGGAAGCGGCCCGTGACCTCCGGCTCGCGCCGGGGAGCCCGGTGGTGTTCGCCTTCAAGGCCAGCGCGGTGCGGGTGTTCTGACGATGCCGGTCAGCTATCTCACGCGGGTGGTGGAGTTTACGGCGACGCACCAGGTCCGCCGCCCCGACTGGACGCCGGAGCGGAACCAGGCGGAGTTCGGCAAGGCTTCGCTCGATCATTCGCATCGGTACCGAGTCCGGGTCACGGTGAAGGGGCCGCTGGCCCCCCGCGAGGCGGGCGTGGTCAATCTCGGCGCCCTGGATCGCCTGCTCGCCGAGGAGGTGATCGGGCGCTTCGACGGCCGGCACATCAATCGGGACGTTCCCGAGTTCGGGGGCGGGGGTCTCTTGGCGACCGGCGAGGCGCTGGCGGTGTATCTGTGGGAGCGGCTCGCGCCCCGGCTGCCCCCGGGCGTCGCGCTGCACGCGATTCGGGTACAGGAGGGGCCGCATCTCTACTCCGAATACTTCGGTGAACCCTGAAGGCGGGGGGGCTCCGGTCACGCCGGGGCCCGGCGCCGGCTTGGGCCGCCGCGGGCGAATGCTCGCCGAGAGCGCCGCGGTCGAGGAGCTGGTGGCCGGGTGGCTGCACGGCGAGGGCTACATCGACACCATGGACGACCTGATCAAGCTCCGTCCCTGCGCCACCGATCTGGGGTTCTGGGCCGAGGTCAGGCCGGAGCGCGTGGCGCTGGTCAAGGGTGAGAACCGCAGGCGGGTGCTGGCGTCGGGCTGCGGCGCGGTGTCCACGTTCCTCGCCGACCCCCACGCGGTGCGGCACGCCCCGGCGCGGGGCGAGCCGCCCGGGGCCGAGCGTCTGCGGGCGCTGTTCAAGGAGCTCTTCGCGCGGGGCACCCGCTACCACGAGAGCGGCGGGATCCACGCGGCGGCGCTCACCGACGGCGAACGCCTGTTGTTTCACGCCGAGGACATCGGTCGGCATAACGCGGTGGACAAGGTGATCGGCGCCGCGGTGATCGCGCGAGAGCCCATCGGGGGACGCGGGCTCCTGGTCACCGGGCGCATCTCGGCCGAGCTGGCCTACAAGGGGGCGCGGTCGGGGCTGGCCTGGATCGCCACGCCCAGCGTTCCCTCCACCCTGGCGCTGACCATCGCCCGGCGGGCCGGCATGGTGCTGGTGGGCCGCGCGGTGAGCGGTACCCCCCATCTGCACCGGCCCGAGGCGTGACGCCTGAGGCGCTGCGGGGGCTGCTGCGCGAGGCCCGGACCATCGCGGTCGTGGGGCTGTCGCCGCGTCCCGAGCGCCCCAGCCACTCGGTCGCGCGCTACCTCCAGCGGGCGGGGTACCGCATCATCCCCGTCAATCCCGGCCACCGCGAGATCCTGGGCGAGCGGAGCTACCCGACGCTCGCGGACGCGGCGCGGGAGCATCGGATCGACATCGTGGACGTGTTTCGCCGGAGTGAGTTCGCGGGGGAGGTCGTGGACCAGGCCATCGCGCTCCGCCCCAAGCTCATCTGGCTCCAGCTCGGCGTGGTGGACGAGGCCGCGGCCGCGCGGGCCCGCGCCGCGGGGATTCCCGTCGTGATGGACCGCTGCCTCGCGGTGGACCATCGTGCCCTCGGGGCCTGATGCGCCTTCCCGTCGCCCCCGCCGCCATCCTCCTCCTCGCCCCCGCGCTCGCGGCGCAGAGCCCCGCGACCCCCCCCGCGGCCCCCGCGGCCCCCGCGGCCCCTACGCTCACGCTCACCATTTTCGGGGGAGCCATCACCGGGCACGACCTCTGGACCGTCGAGCGCCAGCCGGTGTGCATCCTGTCCGGGGCGACCTGTTCGGCCGAAGACGACACCGTGCGGCTGGCCCGCCAGCTCTCGCCCAGCCTCGTGCTGGGGCTCTCGGCCGCGTACTTCCCGGGCCCGGCGTTGGGTTTCCAGGGCGAGATCGTCTACCTGGGGCTACCGATCGACGATACCTGCGGCGCGGCGGCGTTCCGCGACCAGCGCAACGCCGACCTCTGCGCGGACGTGACCGCCGCGGCCGGTGGGGGCAGCGCCATCGCGTTCTTCCTCGGGGCCACCGTTCGGCCGTCGCCGTTCTCGGCCTTGAGCCCCTACGCCCGGCTGGGCGCCGGCGTGGTGGCGTATTCCAGCAGCACCATCGAGGTGGTCGGCACCTATCTCGACGGCGGCCGGGTCCGGACCCGCGAGCTCATCGCCGACGCCGGCGGCGGCCGTGCCCGGCCCGGGTTCCTCGCGGCGGTGGGGATCACGTCGGCGCTGGGTCCCGGGTACCGCTTTCGTCTCGAGCTGCGGGACGTGTACGGCGGCTTCGACACCGTGACCGGCCCGGCCAACCGCCAGGGGCTCGACGCCGCGACGGGCAGCGCCTACCACCATCACATCGGACTCGTCCTGGGGCTCGACATCGTGCTCGAGCACAAGCGCGGGCGCCGCTACTGACCGTGCGCGGGGCCGTGCTCGCGGGCGGCGCCGCCCGCCGGTATGGCGGTCACCCCAAGGGTCTCGCGGAAGTGGGCGGTCGCCGCATCCTGGACCGGGTGGTCGAGGCGGTGGCGGCGGTCACGGGCGAGTCGCCGCTTCTCGTCGCCAACGCGCCCGACGCCCCCACCTGGCGGCCCGACCTCCGGACCGTCCCCGACGCCCGCCCCGGCACGGGGAGCCTGGGCGGGATCTACACCGCGGTCGCGGCCGGCGCGGGGCCGGTGCTCTGCGTCGCCTGGGACATGCCGTTCGTCGCGCCCCCCCTGCTGGCGGCGCTGGTGGAGGGCGCGACGGGCTACGATGCCTTTCTGCCCGAGAGCGACAGCCGGCGTGGACTCGAGCCCTTGTGCGCGGTCTACGGCCCGGCCTGCCGGGCCGCCATCGAGCGTCAGTTCGCCCGGGGCGATCTCCGGGCCATCGGCTTCCACGACGCCGTACGGGTGGGTACACTTTCCCTCGACGAGGTGCGCCGGTTCGGCGACCCCGAGATCCTCTTTTTCAACGTGAATACCCCCGAGGACCTGGCGCGGGCGGAGGAGCTGTGGCGGCGACGCGGATGATCTCGATCATCGGGCGGAAGGACGCCGGGAAGACCACGCTGGTCGTCGCGCTCGCCTCGGAGCTGGCGCGCCGCAAGCTCCGGGTGATGACCATCAAGCACGGCAGTCACCCGGCCGACATGGATCAGAAGGGCAAGGATACCTGGCGCCACTGGCACGAGGGGAAGGCCGAGCGCGTACTGATGGAAGGTCCGGGCGCGCGCGTGCTGTTCGAGCGGACCCGCGAGGAGGCGGACCCCGTCACCCTGGCCCGCCGCTACCTGGACGGCGCGGACATCGTCCTGGTCGAGGGGTTCAAGCAGGCGCCGCTGCCCAAGATCGAGGTGTTCCGGGTGGCCGTGGGGCCGGAGCCGATCTTCGATTCGGCGGTGCACAACCCCGCCGACTGGGTGGCCATGGTGACCGATCACCCGAACTATCGCGCGCCGTTCCCGGTGTTCCGCTTCAGCGACACGGCCTGGCTCGTCACTCTGGCGAACCTGGCCTGGGAGCGGGCCCGAATCCTCGCGCCCTGATGCTGGCCCCGGCCGAGGCCGCGCGCCTCATTCTCGAGCACGTCCGCCCCCTGACCCCCGTGCGCCTCCCCCTCCGGGAGGCGCTCGACTTGGTGCTGGCCGAGGATGTCACGAGCCCCATGGACCTCCCCGCCTGGGACAACTCCGCCATGGACGGCTACGCCTGCCGGGCGGAGGACGTCCGCGGGGCGACGGCCGCGCGCCCCGTGCGGCTCGTGGTGATCGAGACCGTGGCCGCGGGGCAGTTCCCCGCCAAGGCGTTGGTGGCGGGGCAGGCCACGCGCATCTTCACCGGCGCGCCGCTTCCCGCGGGCGCGGACACCGTGATCCGCCAGGAAGACACCGAGCGCCCGGGGGAGGGGGAGGTCGCGGTCCTGAGCGACCGCGATGCCGGGCGCAACGTCCGCCGGCGCGGCGAGGACATCCGGAAGGGGGAGACCGCGGTCGCCCGCGGGGTGCCGCTCGGCCCCGCCCAGCTCGGCGTGCTGGCGTCCATCGCCCAGGGCGAGCCGCTGGTGCACCGGCGGCCCCGCGTGGCCTTCCTGGGCTCGGGCGACGAGATCGTGGACCTGGACCGGCGCGAGGACATTCTCGCGGGGCGGAAGATCGCCTCCTCCAATTCCTACACGCTGTTCGGGTTGATCACCCGGGCGGGCGCGACGCCTGTGGATCTGGGGATCGCGCGGGACGAGAAAGACAGCCTGCGCCGGCACCTCGCGCGCGGGCGGGAGGAGGCGGACCTGCTGGTCACCACGGCCGGCGTGAGCGTGGGCGAGCACGACCTGGTCCGCGAGGTGCTGGCCGAGCTGGGGTGCGATCTGAAGCTCTGGCGGGTGCGCATGCGCCCGGGCGCGCCGCTGGGGTTCGGGCTCTTCGGCGAGACTCCCTGGATCGGTCTGCCCGGCAACCCGGTGAGCACGATGGTGACCTTCGAGCTGTTCGTCCGGCCGGCGATTCGCCGCCTGCTCGGGCACCCGCTCCCCTTCCGCCGGACCGTCCCCGTGCGGCTCGAGGAGCCCGTGAGGCTCGGGCCCCGGCTGC
>DATLXT010000030.1:0-3641 GCA_035575475.1 Gemmatimonadales bacterium
CCGTGGGCCATGCGAGGTTCCCCTGCCGCGGTCCCCGCCGCCGACACCGCCCTGTCGCTGATCAAGCCCGAGGTGCGGGCGCTGTCGGCCTACGCGCTGGTCGCACCCGCGGCCGCGCGGAAGCTCAATCAGAATGAGAGCCCGTTCGACCTGCCGGCCGCCCTCAAGGCGGCGATACTGGACCGGGCCGCGGACCTGGCGTGGAACCGCTACCCGCCGTTCGCGCCCGCCGACCTCCAGGAGCGCCTGGCGCGCCGACACGGCTGGACCGCGGACGGGGTGCTCGTCGGCAATGGCTCGAACGAACTGATCCAGGCCACGCTGGCCGTCACGGTCGGGCCGGGTACGGCCGTCGTGACGCCGGTGCCGACGTTCGCCCTGTACCGACTGCTCACCGCGGTGCATGGCGGCCGTTACGTCGGAGCGCCGCTGGGCCCCGACTTCGGCTACGATCTCGACGCCCTGCTGCGGAGTGCGCGGGAGAGCGGCGCGGCCGTCGTCATCGTCAACACGCCCAACAACCCCACCGGAACCCCGATTCCGCCCGGGGGGGTGGAGCGGCTCCTGCGGGAGAGCGGGGGGCTGGTGGTGGTGGACGAGGCCTATCAGGATTTCGGCGGCCCCAGCGCCGTGCCCCTGCTGGCCGAGCACCCCCGACTGGTGATCCTGCGGACCTTCAGCAAGGCCATGGCCATGGCGGGCCTGCGCTGCGGCTACCTGCTGGCTCACCCGGCGCTCGCCGCCGAAATCGGCAAAGCCAAGCTTCCCTACAGCGTCAACCGGCTCACGCTGGAGGCTGCCCGGGTGGCGCTGGATCACCCGGCGGAGCTCGAGGCGATGGTCGGACGGGTGCGCCGGGCGCGCGACCGGCTCCTGGCCGGGCTGCGCCGGCTGCCCGGCCTCGAGGCGTTTCCCAGCGCCGCCAACTTCGTGCTCATTCGGTGCCGCGCGCGACCCGCCGCCGAGGTGTTCCGGCGGCTGATCGAGGAGCACGGGATTCTGGTGCGGGACGTCTCGGCCGGCCCCGGGCTCGCCGAGTGCCTGCGGATCACGGCGGGCACGGACGATGACGTGGACGCCGTACTGCGCGCGCTCGCCGCGATTCTCGAGGACGGGGCGTGAGCCGCGCGGCCGAGGTGACCCGGCGCACCCGGGAGACCGACATCCTGGTGCGGCTCGAGCTGGACGGCGCGGGGACGGCGGAGGTCGGCACCGGCATCGGGTTCTTCGATCACATGCTCGAGGCCCTGGCGCGGCACGCCCTGTTCGATCTCGTGGTGCGGGCGCAGGGCGACCTCCAGGTGGACGCGCATCACACGGTCGAGGACACCGGAATCGTGCTGGGCCAGGCGCTGGCCCGGGCGCTGGGGGACCGGCGCGGCATTCGGCGCTACGGCGAAGCCACGGTGCCCCTGGACGACGCGCTGGCGCGGGCGGTCGTGGACGTGAGCGGCCGGCCCTACCTCGCTTATCACGCCGAGCCGCCCACCTGGCAGAAGCTGGGCGACTTCGACGTGGCGCTGGCGCCGGAGTTCTTCCGAGCGCTGGCGGTGCACGGCGGGCTCACCCTGCACCTGGACCTGCTCCGCGGCCGCAATGCGCACCACGTGATCGAGGCGGTGTTCAAAGCGGCCGCCCGCGCGCTGGAACAGGCGGTCGCCCTGGACCCGCGGGTTCACGGGGTTCCCTCCACCAAGGGGTCGCTCACCGGATGATCGCCGTAGTGGACTACGGCGCCTCGAACCTCCGGAGCGTGGTCCGCGCTCTCCGTGCCGCCGGGGTCGATGCCCAGCCCGCGGCCGACCCGGCGTCGCTGGTGCGGGCGGAGGGCGTGGTGCTCCCCGGGGTGGGACACTTCGCGGCGGCGCGGCAGCGGCTGCGGGAGACCGGGCTGGACCAGGCGGTGATCGCGGTGGCCCGGGCGGGCCGCCCGGTGCTGGGCATCTGTCTCGGCCTCCAGCTGTTCCTCGAGGCGAGCGAAGAGGCTCCCAACGAATCGGGGCTCGGCCTCTTGCCCGGGCGGGTGGCACGGTTCCGGACCGATCTGCCGGTGCCCCACGTGGGGTGGGCGCGGGTGCGGCTCACCCCGCGCGGGGCGGACCACCCGGTGCTGCGACGCGCCCTGGACGGCGGCGAGGCCTTTTTTTACCACGTGCACAGCTACCACCCGGAGGGCGTGGCACCCGAGACCCACCTGGCCGAGGCGGAGTACGGCAGGTCGTTCGCCACGATCGTGGGACGAGACACCCTGCTGGGAGTGCAGTTTCACCCCGAGAAGTCCCAGGCCGCGGGACTGGCCCTGCTCGCCGCCTTCGGAGGGTGGCGGCCGTGACCGGCGTGCGGGTGTGTTTCGTGGATACCTACGTGCTCCGGCGCACCGCGGGCGGGCTCGAGGTGCTGGCTCTGCGCCGGGGGCCCGCGGGACGGTGCCCCGGGTCCTGGGAGATCGTGCACGGCACCATCGAGCCGGGTGAGACGCCGCTCCAGGCATCGCTGCGAGAGGTGCGCGAAGAGACCGGCCTGCTGCCCGAACGCGTGTACAACGTGAGCCGGGTCGAGATGTTCTACCGGCACCGCGAAGACGAGGTGGCGCTCATCCCGGTGTTCGCCGCCTTCGTGCCGGGCGACGCCGCGCCCCGACCGTCGCCCGAGCACGACCGGGTGGAGTGGGTCGGGGTGACCGACGCGGCCCAACGCCTGGCCTGGCCCCGGGAGCGCCGGGCCCTCGAGGACATCGTGCGTCTCTTCGGCGGCGGCGATGCGGGGTTGCTGGAAGACGTCCTGCGCGTATGCTAGCTAGGCGGCTCATCCCCTGCCTGGACGTCGCGGGGGGCCGGGTGGTGAAGGGTGTGCGATTCCAGGACCTGCGGGACGCGGGCGAGCCGGTGGCCCAGGCGGCCCGGTACGACCGGGAGGGCGCGGACGAGCTGGTCCTACTCGACATCAGCGCGAGCCACGAAGCCCGGGGCACCCTCCTCGACCTCGTGGCGCGCGTAGCCGATGCGCTGTTCATTCCGTTCACGGTGGGCGGGGGCATTCGGAGCGTGGAGGACGCCGTGGCCGTGTTGCGAAGCGGAGCCGACAAGGTGGCCGTGAACACGGCGCTGGTGCGCGACCCGGACTTGGCGGGCCGGCTGGCGGACCGCTTCGGGCGCCAGTGCGTGGTGGTCGCCATTGACGCGAAGGCCCGCCCGACGCCTGACGGGGCGCGCGATGCGTCAGGGTGGGAGGTGATGATCCGGGGCGGCCGCGACCCCACCGGGCTCGATGCGGTGCAGTGGGCGACGCGGGTGGAGGCGCTCGGCGCCGGCGAGATCCTGCTCACCTCGATGGACACCGACGGCACCCGGGACGGTTACGATCTGCCGCTGACGCGGGCGGTGAGCGAGGCGGTGCGGATTCCCGTGATCGCCTCGGGCGGGGCCGGCCGGCTGGAGCACCTGGCCCAGGCGCTGGACGCCGGCGCCCACGGCGTGCTCGCCGCCACGCTCTTTCACTATCGCGGCACCACCCTGCGCGAGGCGCGGGCCTATCTCGCCTCGCGCGGGTATCCGATCCGGCCGTGAACCCGCTCTACCGCCGGATCTACCGCGTCGTGCGACGCATCCCGGCGGGGCGGGTGGCGACCTACGGGGTGGTGG
>DATLXT010000031.1:0-2282 GCA_035575475.1 Gemmatimonadales bacterium
CAGCCGGTGGGCTCGGCCCTCCCGGCGGTTGTCTCCCTGGAGCTGACCGCCGGCGAGCGCGAGCGACCTCGACCCATCGATCTCGCTTCGGCGGTCCCGCTCTCCTCTTCCGATCCGCTCGACCCGCCTCCGCGCGCCTGACCGCGCCCTCGCTCGCGTGGTTCAGGACACTCCTTTCGCCTGGAGGCAGGGATGCGTTACGGGCTACTCGCGCTCATCCTGTGGTCGGCGGGGGCTCTCCCTCTCGCCGCGCAGGCGCACGACCACCGGCACCCGCACTCGCACCGGGGTCCGGGGCCGCATTTCATCGACGCGTTCTTCACCGAGAACGCGTACATCGAGCGAAAGCTCCGGCCGGACCTCTTCTACTCGTCCGATGGGGCCGCGGGCCGCTACACCGCTCAGCTGGAGATCGAGTGGGCGATGCACCGGAACTGGTCGCTCATCGTTCACGCGCCGGTTCACCACTGGAACCCGCCCGGCCCGACGTCCGAGACGGGCCTGGGCGACGTCTCCCTCGGAGCCAAGTGGGCCGTCGTCAACGACCGCGAGGCGTTCATTCTGGCGGGAGGAGCGGACCTGGAGCTTCCCACCGGCGACGCCCGGCGGGGATTGGGTGCGGAGCATGCCACCGCGGTCCCCTTTCTCCTGAGCTGGGTGCCGTTCGGGCCCGAGCGGCGGGCGCTGCTGCAAACGGCCGCCCACCTGGAGCTTCCGCTGGAGGGGGCCGCGGAGGCGCACGGCGAGGTGGGCGCCGCCCTTTCCTACACCACGTCCGCGGGGGTCACACCGGTCGTGGAGCTGCTCGCCCAATTCCCCCTGGCCGGCGGCGAGCCCACCTCCTGGCGGCTGGCACCGGAATTTCGCTGGGAGTTCGCGGAGAGCTGGGAGTTGGGCGCCGCTGTGCGGGTTTCGGTCGGCGGCCGCCGCGACGAGGACTACCGGGTGGTTCTCGGGTTCATCAAGCATTATCCGGTGCCGAGATAGAGCCCTCGGGCGCGGCCCGAGTCTATCCCAGCATCCGTGCCACGAGCGTCGCGTCCCTCCGGATATTCCACAACCCGCCGGTGGCGTCGTAGTTGTGGCCCACGAAGTACAGGCCGGGTTGGTCGGCGCTGGTGACCCGATCCGTACGCAGGGCGAATCCCTTCGCGTCGCGGCGGACGAGGTCGCCCAGGGCGTGCAACGCGGGCGCGAAGCCCGTGGCGAGGATGATGTCGTCGAACCTCCCGAACGCCCCGTCCCGAAAACGGGCTCCGTCCTCCGTCAGCTCGGCGATGCCGGGACGCAGCCGCACCAGCCCCGCCCGGATCGCGTCCACCAGATGAAACCCGATGACCGGGATGGCCTCGAGGGGGCCGTGCCCCGGGCGCGGGAGGATCGGCGGCCCGCGGCGCAGCTCGGTCGCGCGGCCGACGGCGGCGACAATCGCGTTCTGCGCCGGGCGGGGGAGTTTGCGGACCCAGTAGGCGAGGTACTGGATGGGCAGGCCGAACATGGTCAAGGGCACCACGTTGGCGCCCGATCGCACGGCGATCGTCGTCTCCACGCCCGCGCGCCCTAACTCGGCCGCGATCTCGGCGCCCGAGTTGCCCACCCCGACCACCAGCACCCGCCGGCCGGCGTAAGGGGCCGGCCGCCGGTATTCGACGCTGTGGGTCACCCGCCCGCGAAAGCGCGCCTCTCCCGGCAGGCGGGGGCGTTGCGGATTCGACATGATGCCGGTCGCCATCACCACGACGCGGGCTCGCAGCGCTCCCCGGTTCGAGTCCACGACCCAGTGCCCGTCGTCGCGCCGCACGGCCGTGACCCGGCAGCGCGTCTCGACCGGGAGCCGAAAGCGCTCCGCGTACCGCGACAGATACTCCCAGAACCGCTGCCGCGGCACGAAGGTCGGGTAGGATCGCGGGAACGCCAGGCCGGGCAGGCTCGACATCAGCTTCCCGGTGTGGAGCTTCAGCGAATCGTAGGCGTTGGCCCAGCAGTGCCCGGGCCCGTCACCCTGCTCGAGCACGAGGTGCGCGACGCCCCGCTCGCCGAGCTGCTGCGAGGTGGCGAGCCCCGCGGGGCCCGCGCCCACCACCACGACCGGGTGCGGGCTCACGCGGCGAGCAGCGCCCCGGCGTCCCCCCGTACCCCCTCCGCCACCCGGTCGGCCAGGGCCATGATGGTCACGTAGGGGTTGATCTCGAGCGAGTCGGGGAAGAGGCTCGCGTCGGCGACGCGGAGCCAGGGAAGCCCGTGCACCCGCCCCCAGGCGTCGGTGACCGAATCGGCGGGGC
>DATLXT010000032.1:0-6918 GCA_035575475.1 Gemmatimonadales bacterium
CCCCGCCGGTCCATCGTGTTCCTCGCCACCACCGCCGAGGAGCGCGGGCTCCTGGGGGCCGAGGCGTACGTGCGAAATCCGCTGGTGCCGCTCCGGCGCACGGCGGCGGTGCTCAACCTGGACGTGCTGAACGTGCGCGGCGCCACGCGCGACATCTCGGCGCTCGGCGCCGACCGCTCCACCCTGGGCGCGGCGTTCGCCGCCGCGGCTCGAGCCGAGGGCCTCGTAGTCGTGAGCGAACCCGACGTGCGCGGCAGCTTCTTCCGCTCCGACCACTTCCCCTTCGCCCGCGCCGGCGTCCCGGCCCTGTCCTTCGAGTCCGGCCTCGATTTCGTCGGGCGCCCCCCGGGATGGGGCCGGGTCGAGGACTCGCTCTGGAACGCCAATCGCTACCACCAGCCCACGGACGAGTACTCGCCGGCGTTCGACCTGGTGGGTATGGCCCAGCAGGTGCGGGTGGCAGTGCGAGTCGCTCTGGAGGTGGCCAACGCCCGCGCCCTGCCGCGCTGGCTCCCCGGTTCCGAGTTCCAGCGGCCTCGCTGAGCGCCCGCCACCTCCGCCTGAAACCCCGGGCCCGGAGCCCGGGGCTAGACGCCCCCGAGTGCAAATTCATGCACCGGCAGAGCTGGCCAGGGGTCGGCATCTAGCTCGTTACGACCCAACGAGTTACGAGGTCGGCGCCGGACTCGCTCCCTCTCGCCACGCCAGTCAATTGCCTGATCGGCAGCCCTCGGATAAGTTTGCGGCCGTTTTTGGCCGGCTCGGTCGTCATTCACGACTCCTCTGGAGCAGCCTGTGGAGCTCCCGGCTTCGCATCGTCTCCCGCTCTCCTGGCTGCTCGAGGCCGCCAGCGCGCCGATACAGTACCGGGCCTATCGCGAGGTCGTGCCGGAGGAGGCCCGCGACCCCGAGCGTTTGGAGGCGTTGCGCGCCGCCGTGCTCGAGTACAAGCCGGCGCTGGCGATCGCGCGCAAGCAGAAGGTGACGGGCCTGTGGGGGGCGAACCTCCTCGCGCCGGCGCCGCTCAAGGCCTACGGCTGGAAGGAGACCGGGACGGTCTACCAGTATCGCCGGCTGCTGGAGCTGGGGTGGCCGGCCGATCATCGGGTGTTGCGCACCACCGAGCGGTTTCTCTTCCAGCTCCTGTCCCGCATCGAACCCGACGATCCCGACCCCGAACTGGCGGCGCGGGCCCTCGCGTTGCTCGTCGAGTTCGAGCGGGCGGGGAGGACCGATCTCGGGTTGGCCCGCTGGGCGCGCCAGCTGGGCCGGGAAGCCGCGGCGGCGGCGCTGGCGCGCGGGGGGCACGCCGAGGACCCCCGCCTCCGGGGGGCGGCCCACCGCATCGCGAGCGACATCTCGCAGTACCTCCGGAGCGAGCTGGCTCAGAAGCCCTTCCGGAAGGCGCAGGGAAAGACGGTGCTCGATCCGGCCGCGTATCCGCCCACGATTTTCGCGGTGGAGATGCTGGCGTTCATGCCCGCCCTCCAGCGCGAGCGCGCCGGGTTCGTCGAGCGGTTGGGCCAGTATTTCTCTTCGCCCGCGCCCAAGCGCGCCTTTTTCGTGTTGGCGGGCAAGAGAGTGCTCAAGCCCCTGTTCCCCCTGCTGGGCGATCCGCTGGGGGCCGACGCGCGGGGCCGCGTGCCCGACATCCCCTTCGCCCTGTACTGGCTCGAGCTGTTGGCCCGGCTGGGGTTGCTGAGACAGGTGCCCAGCGCCCAGAAGGTCTTCGCCCACCTCCTCGCCCAATGCGATGCGCAGGGCATCTGGAGCCCCAAGAATCTCCGTTCCCTCCCTCCTACCCGGAGCCCGCTGGTGGCGCACTACTACCCGCTGGAGGGGCCGGGGCGCAGTCCCGCCCAACGGCAGACCGACGTCACCTTCCGGCTGGCCCTCATCGCCCGTCTGGCCGGGATGGCGATCGAGGTCGTCTGAGGACCGCGCTCCTCGCCGCCCTTCTCCTCGCGGCCTGCCGGGCGGCGCCGCTTCCACCGGCGCAGCGCTACCCCGCCGGCACGGGCCACGAGGCGCGCGAGGTCAGGGTAGATGGCACCCGCATCCGGTACCTCGACCTGGGCCGCGGCGACCCGGTGGTCCTGATTCACGGCCTGGGCGCCTCGATGTACTCCTGGCGGAAGACCATCGGTCCCTTGGCCGAGGCGGGCTTCCGGGTGATCGCCTTCGACAACCGCGGCTTCGGCGGCTCGGAAAAGCCCGAGCGCGGATACGCCAACGCCGATTATGTCCGGCTCACCCTGGCGCTGCTCGATTCGCTGGGGATCGCCGAGGCGACGCTGGTGGGGCACTCGATGGGCGGCCAGATCGCGGCCGAGGTGGCGCTGGCCCGCCCCGAGCGGGTTCGGGCACTCGCCCTGCTCGCGCCCTCGGGCTTGGGCATCCGCCACCCGCTGCTCCTGCGCGCCGCCCGCTGGCGCCTGGTGGGCCCGCTCATCTCCGGGTTGCGAAACCGGACCTTCACCGCCCGGATCCTCAGGTCCGCCTACGGGAACCCGGCGGCGGTGACCGATGCGGACGTGGATCAGTACTACGCGCCGGTGGCGGAGGCCGACTACGGGCGGGCGCTCCGCGGCGTCCTGCGGGAGTACCGGTTCGACGGCCTGGCGGGGCGCCTCGACTCGATCCACCAGCCCACGCTCCTCGTCTGGGGAAGCCGGGATCGCTGGATTCCGCCCTCCCTGGGGCGGGTGATGGCCGGGCGGCTGGAGCGGGTGGCGCTGGTCATGATCCCGGGCGCCGGTCACGCGCTCGGGGAGGAGGCTCCGGAGCGGGTGAACGCCGTGTTGGTCCGGTTCCTCACCGCGGGGCTACCGCGGCTGCTCGAGAATCTGGCGGGTCAACAGGAAAGCGGGTATCGTTGTGTCAACCGTTCGGTTGACAAACTGCTGCGATGCGCCGGAAGCTCAGCAATGAACGGGCCTTACGCATCCTGACCGCCGCCCGGGAGGAGTTTGCGCGGCGGGGGCTGGAGGGCGCGCGGGTGGATCGGATGGCACGGCGCGCCGGAGTCAATAAGCAGCTGCTGTTCTACTATTTCCACTCGAAGCGCGGTCTCTACCAGTCGGTACTCGCCCAGGTGGCTGCCGAACTCGAGGCGGCGCTGGCCAACCTGGTGGTGCCGCCGGGCCGTCCGCTCGAGCGGATTCGCGAGGCCCTGCGGGCGGTTTACGGGTTCCTGGCGGGCCATCCCGATCTGGTAGCGCTCATCACCCAGGCCGGCGCGGCGGAGGCCCGGCCCTTCGCCCCGGCGATCAAGCGGCTCGTGGTTCTGCTCGCCGAAGGTCAGGGGCTCGGGGCGGTGCGCGACGATCTCGACCCGCACCTCGCCGCGGCGCAGGCGCTGGTCTTGATGGTGGGGTATCTCGAGCTGGAGTCGCTGATCGCCGCGAGCGCGCCCCCGCTCGCCGCTGACGAGCCGGCGCTGCGGGGGCGGTGGCGAGACACCGCCGTGGAGCTGGTGGTCAACGGCGTCAGGGCGGGGTGAGGGGCCGCGGGGACGCGTCCTGATTCCGCCGCACCATTTGCGGCTCCCGCGGCGCCTCCCCCTCGAACACCAGCTGCCCCGCCTCGAAGCGCGCCCCGCGCAGTGCCAGGCTCAGCACTTCGCTGAGGTGTTCCACCGGATGCACTTCCAACGACTGGCGCACGTCCTCGGGCAGGTCCTCGAGGTCCGGCTCGTTCTCCTTGGGCAGGATGATGGTCTTGATGCCGGCCCGCACCGCGCCCAGCACTTTTTCCTTCACCCCGCCGATGGGGAGCACGCGGCCCCGGAGGGTGATCTCCCCGGTCATGGCGATGTCGTGCCGCACCGGCCGGCCGGACAGCACCGACACCAGGGCGGTCGCCATGGTCACGCCCGCCGAGGGGCCGTCCTTCGGGATGGCGCCGGCCGGGACGTGAATGTGGATGTCCTTCTCGTGCAGCGATTCCGGCCTGATGCCCAACCGGTCCGCGTTCGACTTGGCGTAGGTCAGCGCCGCGCGGGCCGACTCCTTCATCACGTCGCCCAACTGTCCGGTCAGGACCAGCTCGCCCTTGCCGGGCATCACGCTGGCCTCGACGAACATGATGTCGCCGCCCACCGGGGTGTAGTACATGCCGGTGGCCACGCCCACCTGATCTTCCCGCGCCTTGCGCTCGGGGTGAACCCGCGGGCGACCGAGGAGGTCGTCGAGCTCCTCCCGCGTCACGGTCACCTGGCCCGCCTGGCCGTCGGCGATCCGCCGGGCCACCTTGCGGGCCAGCTTGCCGATCTCGCGCTCCAGCTGGCGGACGCCCGCCTCACGGGTGTAGCTCGCCACGATCTCGCTCAGGGCCTCGTCCGTGATCCGGAGCTGCTCGGGGGTGAGGCCCTTCTCGGTGAGCTGGCGGGGAATCAGGTACCGCCGCGCGATCTCGAGCTTTTCCCGCTCCGTGTACCCGGCGAAGGTCACCGTCTCCATCCGGTCGAGCAACGGGCTCGGAATGTTCTGGAGGAAGTTCGCGGTCGCGATGAACAACACCTCCGACAGGTCGAACGGCACGCCCAGGTAGTGGTCGGTGAAGGAATCGTTCTGCGCCGGGTCCAGCACCTCGAGAAGGGCGGCCGCGGGGTCGCCCTGGAACGAGACGCCCAGCTTGTCCACCTCGTCGAGCAGGAACACCGGGTTCTTGGCACCCGCCTGCCTCATCCCCTGAATGATCCGGCCCGGCATCGCGCCCACGTAGGTGCGCCGGTGCCCCCGAATGTCGGCCTCGTCCCGGGCCCCGCCCAGCGAGATCCGCACGTAGGGGCGCCCCATCGCCCGGGCGATGGACTTGGCGATGGACGTCTTGCCCACGCCGGGCGGACCCACGAAGAGGAGAATCGGCGCCTTCTGCTTGTCGTCCGGGTTCCCCTTGGCCGTGGCGTCGCCCGCGGCCTGCCGCTGCTTCAGCTGGCGGACCGCCAGGAACTCCAGCACCTGGTCCTTCACGTCCTGGAGCCCGTAGTGGTCCTCTTCCAGAATCTCCGAGGCCCGCTTGAGGTCGAGGGACTCCTGGGCGCGCTTGTTCCAGGGCAGCTCCGCCATCCACTCGAGGTAGGTCCGGATGACCTGCGCCTCCATGGCGTCGCGGCTCATCCGTTCGAGCCGCTTGAGCTCCCGCTCCACCTCCTTCCGCGCCGCCTCCGGCAGGTCCAGCCCCTCGAATCGCTTGCGCAGCTCCTCGATCTCGCTGGCCTCGTCCTCCTCCCCGAGCTCCTTGCGGATCGCCTTCATCTGCTCGCGGAGGAACATCTCCCGCTGGCGCTCGCCCAGCTCCTCCTGGACCTGGGACTGGATTTGCTCCCGGGCGTCGGCCACGGCGATCTGGCGCTGCACCTGCACCAGCACCCGGCGCATCCGCTCCTCGACCGACAGCGTCTCGAGCAGCTTCTGCCGTTCGGCCGTGGGGATCTCGAGATAGCCCGCCACCAGGTCGGCGAACCGCCCGGGATCGGTCACGCTCTCGAGCACCTGCTTGACCACTTCTTCGGGCAGCCCCGACTTCTGGCCCAGCTCGGCAGCGCGCTCCCGGGTCTCGCGGTACAACGCCACCCAGGTGGGGTCGTCGGGGTTGAGCGGCGCCATCTCCTGCGCTTCGCGCACCACGGCGTCCAGGCGGCCGCCGGTCTCCAAATAATGGATCGCGATGCCCCGCTTCTCCCCGTGCAAGAGCAGTTGCACCCCGCTCGGGCCCCGCTGGATCTGCGTGATCCGGGCGATGGTCCCGACGGTGTAGAGACCGGCGGGCGCCACCTGATCCACATTCTCGGTCTGGGCCACGGCGAAGATCAGCCGTTCCGGCGTCCGGAGGGCGGCTTCGATGGCGCGCAGGGTGCCGGGACGGCCGGCTCCGATCGGGGCGGTCACCCCGGGGAACAGCACCATGTCCCGGAGCGGGAGCACCGGGAGCGTCAGGCGCTCGGCAGAGCTGGAGTCAGAGGTTGTCATGCCCGCCTCATCCGCACGGTCCATGCCTGAAAAAACACCCGTGGCGGCAGACCCGTTCCCACCTGCGGGGGCCATTTCGGCAGACACTGCCAATCGAGACGCCCGCCACGTTGCCCCACTGCCCCCGGGAGGCTAAATCTTATGCCGATGACGCGCCGCCGCCGATGAACGACCCGCTGGCCACCCGCCTCTCGCAGGCGCTCGCCGGGTCCTACACCGTCGAGGGAGAGATCGGCCGCGGCGGGATGGGTGTAGTCTATCACGCGCGGGATGAGCGCCTGAAGCGGAAGGTCGCGATCAAGGTCCTTCCGCCCGAGCTGGCATTCCGCGAAGACATTCGGCTGCGGTTTCTCCGGGAGGCCGAGACCGCGGCGCGACTCTCCCACCCGCACATCGTCCCGATCCACACCGTGGGCGAAGGACCCGACGGCATCGTCTATTTCGTGATGGCGTACGTGGACGGTGAGCCGCTGGGCGCGCGGCTGAAGCGGCGGGGACGGCTGGGCATCGAGGAAGCGCGGCGCATCATGGTCGAGGTGGCCGACGCGCTGGGTGCCGCGCACCAGGTGGGCATCATCCACCGGGACGTCAAACCCGACAACATCCTGCTGGAGGGCCCGCGCGGCCGGGTGATCGTCACCGACTTCGGCATCGCGAAAGCGCTGTCGTCGGCCACGGGTCCCGGCACCCTGACGGCGACGGGAGTGGCCATCGGCACCCCGCACTACATGAGCCCCGAGCAGGCGGCGGGGGAGCGCGAGGTTGACGGGCGGTCGGACCTCTACTCGCTCGGGGTCGTCGGCTACCAGATGGTGACCGGCCGGCTGCCGTTCGAAGCCCCGACCGTGCCGGGCATTCTGATGAAGCAGATCACCGAGGTCCCGCGAAACATCCCCGACCTGCGCCCCGATTGCCCCGAGGAGCTGGCCGCCTGCATCATGCGCTG
>DATLXT010000033.1:0-11059 GCA_035575475.1 Gemmatimonadales bacterium
CCCGCCCCGGCCCCCGCCCCGGCCCCGGCCTCCCAGGCGCCTCCGGAGCCGCCGGCGATGCCGGCTCCGGCCCCCGCTCCCGGGGCCGGGGAGCGGCTGAAGGACACGGTGCATGGAATCGCCGGTGCGCCGCGGCCATCCGGCGGCGCGCTGGCGACGTTCTTGGTGAAGGCGGGGGAGCTCAAGGGACAGCGACTCCCGGTGCGCACGCCGGTCGTGAACATCGGACGGGCGGACTACAACGATCTGGTCCTCCCCGACCCGTCGGTCTCCACGGCGCACGCCAAGCTTCAGCGGCGCGAGGGGGTGTGGGTGCTGGTGGACCTGGACTCGACCAACGGCAGCTTCGTGGATGGCGAGCGCGTGAAGGGCGAGGCGCCGCTCGTGCCCGGGGCGCTGGTGCGGCTGGGCGACGTCCAGCTGGTCTTCGAGCCCTCCGACGAGGCCCGGGAGGCGGTGAAGGGCGGTGGCACCCGGGTGATCGAGCGGTTCCAGACCCCGCCGCAGTCGGCGCCCCCGGCGGCCAGATCCGCTCCGGCTTCACCCCCGGCGGCTCCCCCGAGCGCGCCCCGTGGGCCGCTTCCCGGCGCCCCGGCTCCCGCCCGGCCGGCGCCCAGGAAGCGGCCGGCGGCTCAGCCCCCCGAGCCGCAGAAGGGCAAGGGATGCGGCTCCAGCGCGGCGCTCGTGATCGTGGGACTGGCGGCGCTGGTGTACTGGGTCCTGGTCTAGGCGGCGCGTGCATATCACTTCCGCGGGTCGGACCGACGTCGGCGTCATCCGGTCGGGCAACGAGGACAACTACCTCATGGTGCCCGACCGCGGGATTTTCGTGGTGGCCGACGGCATGGGCGGGCACGCGGCGGGCGAGGTGGCGAGCGAGATGGCGGTGCGGCTCATCGCTCGGGAGCTGGGCTCGCTGCGCGGCCTCACCGACGAGCAGGTGGCCGAGCGCATGCGGGGCGCCATCCGGTCGGCCAACGGGGCGATTTTCCAGCGCACCCTCACCGAGCACGACAAGCGGGGCATGGGCACCACGGTCACGGCGCTGGTGCTCTACGGCGGCCGGTTCCTCATCGGCCAGGTGGGGGACAGCCGCGCGTATCTGCTGCGGGACGGCAAGCTGGTGCAGCTCACCAAGGATCACTCCTACGTGCAGGAGCAGGTGGACGCCGGCTATCTCACGCCCGAACAGGCGCGCACCCATCCCTACAGCAACGTGATCACCCGCTGTGTGGGGGCGAACGCGGACGTGCTGCCCGACATCTACGTGGGGACGGTGAAGCCGAACGACGTGTTCCTCCTGGCGTCGGATGGGCTCACCGGCATGCTGGAGGACTATCGGTTGGCCGAGATTCTCTCGAGCGGCGAGATGCCCCAGGAGCTGGTGGACGAGCTGATCGCCGAAGCCAACCGGCACGGGGGGCTCGACAACATTACGGCCATCGTGGTGCGGGTGGACGCGGTGGACGCGCCGGTGTCGGACCAGAATCCCACGTTGCCCGACGGGCCGCGGTAGGCCACCCTCCGTCAGTCTCCCAACAGCGCGGTTTCTCCTTCCAGCCGCGCGATGACCTCGCTGGACGGCAGGGTGACGAGTTCCAGGACCCGCCGCGCCGGAATCTCGGCCGGTCGCATGACGAAGACCCGGATCCGCCGCGCCGCCCGCAGCAGGTCCCCCGCCACCGGGGGCAGGACTGGCCCTTCGGCCAGGCGGCCGTCCCGCCGCATCACCGGCACCTCGAGCTCGAGCCCCTCCCGTTTGGCGGGAAAGTCGAGGAACAGCTCGTTCGGCTCGAGTCCGGCTTCCCGCGCCAGCCGGTCTTCCACCCGCTCCAGCAAATGGGGATCGGCGGTGGGCCAGTCGGCGGGCGTCGCGGGCAGGTCCGACACCGGCAGATCCAGCGCCCGTTTGGCCAGGCGCCGCTGGCGGAGAGCCTGGGCCAGGCCCGTGGTGTCGCGCTGCATCAGGTCGTGCAGCAGGCCGTCGTCGGTGGCCCGGGCGATTTCGCCGGCGGTCACCAGGCGGGCGGCCAGGGCGCGCCGCACCAGGCGCTTGAACATCGCCGTGGCGCTCCGCACCGCGTGGTGCCAGTAGACGTTGCGGTACATCTGGTACTTGGCGAAGAGCAGCGATTCCAGCGCGGCCAGCCCCTTCTCGTGCAGGGCCAGCACCGGGCCGCCCGCGGTGGGTGCCAGCACCAGCGAGGCGAGCAGGCGGTCCACGTCGATCATCCCGTAGGGCACCCCGCACGCCATGGCGTCGCGCGAGAGGTAGTCGAGCTTGTCCACGTCCAGCGGGCCCGAGACCAGCCCGGCGAGCGGAGACCCGCTCTCGGCCCGGATCAGCGCGAGCAGGTCCGCCGGGCGCACACCGAGTCGGTCCAGCACCTGGGCCAGGTCGCCCGACAGGAGATGGGACTCGGCGAGGGTCTCGTGGTGCGGCAGGCCGGCCTCCTCCAGCGCGTGGGAGAAGGGATAGTGCCCGACGTCGTGGAGCAGGGCGGCCAGACGGACCCCCCGCGCGGCGGCCGGGTCTACCGCGTCCCGCCCGGCGGTCTCCTCGAGGTGGGCCAGCGCCCGGCGGGCCAGATGATAGGCCCCCAGCGCGTGCTCGAACCGCGTGTGGGTGGCGCCCGGGTACACCAGAAACGCGTGGCCCAGCTGGCGGACGTAGCGCAGCCGCTGGACCGCCGGCGTGTCCAGCACCGCCAGCGCCTCCGCGTCCACCCGGATGTTGTTCCAGAGCGGGTCGCGGATCACTTCGGGGGAAGGGGGGACCGGGAAGGGGGAAGCGGGGCCGCGTCCGTTCACCGTGGGCCGGCCTCCCGCACGGAGGGGTGCACGCGAGCTTCGAACTGCGTGAAGTTCTTGCGGAACAGCGCGGCGAGCCGCGCGGCCTGCGCGTCGTAGGCCGCCGGGTCCGCCCACGTGGCGCGGGGGAGCAGGATCTCGTCCGGTACACCCCCCGGCACGTGCAGCGGGACCTCGAGCCCGAATACCGGCTCCACGTGGGTGGGAACCCGGTCCAGCCGGCCGGCCAGCGCGGCGCGCACCATGGCTCGCGTGTGGGGCAGCCGCATCCGCTGGCCTACCCCGACCGGGCCGCCGGTCCAGCCGGTGTTCACCAGCCAGCACTGGACCCCGTGCCGGGCGATCTTCTCGCCCAGCATCTCGGCGTAGCGGTGCGGGTGGAGCGGCAGGAACGGCGCCCCGAAACAGGCCGAGAACGTCTCGGCGGGCTGGGTCACGCCGCGCTCGGTGCCCGCCACCTTGGCGGTGTACCCCGACAGGAAGTGGTACATGGCCTGCGCCGGAGACAGCCGCGCGATCGGCGGCATCACTCCGAACGCGTCGCAGGTCAGGAACACGATGTGCGACGGATGTCCCGCCATCCCGCCGGGCACGTGGTTGGGGATGAAATGGATGGGATAGGAGGCCCGGGTGTTCTCCGTGATCGCGGTCGAGTCGAAGTCCACGACGCGGCTCTCGGGGTCCACCACCACGTTCTCGAGCACGGTGCCGAAGAGACGGGTGGCGCCGTAGATCTCGGGCTCGCCCTCGGGCGAGAGCCGAATCACTTTGGCGTAGCAGCCGCCCTCGAAGTTGAACACGCCGTGATCGGACCAGCCGTGCTCATCGTCCCCGATGAGGGCGCGATCGTGGTCGGCCGAGAGCGTCGTCTTGCCCGTCCCCGAGAGGCCGAAGAAGAGCGCCACGTCGCCCGCCTCTCCCAGGTTGGCCGAGCAGTGCATGGGCAGGACGCCCTGGAGAGGCAGGAGGTAGTTCATCACGGTGAAGACGGCCTTCTTCAGTTCGCCGGCGTAGCGGGTGCCCCCGATCAGCACGCTCTTCTTGGCGAAGTTCAGCACCACGAAGGTCCCCGACCGGGTCCCGTGCGCGGCGGGGTCGGCCTGGAACTCGGGCGCGTGGAGGACCTGGACCGTGGGGTGAAACTGAGCCAGGTCGCCGGGGGTCGGTCGAAGGAACATGTTGTGAACGAACAGCGCGTGCCAGGCGGTGGGGGTGATGAAGCGGACCGACTGCCGGTAGGCCGGGTCGGCTCCCACGAACACGTCCCGCACGAACAGCTCCTGCCGGTTCAGGTGCTGGACCACGTCCCGGAACAGCCGCTCGGCGGGCGCCGGGTCGATCGGCTGGTTGACCTTGCCCCACCACACCGCTTCGGTGGTCGCGGGCTCGCGCACCACGAACTTGTCGTTGGGGCTCCGCCCGGTGTGCGGCGCGGTCACGACGCAGAAGGGGCCGCCCTCGGCGATGAGCCCTTCGCCGCGACGCACCGCGTGTTCGTACAGCGCGGGAGGCGCGAGGTTCCAGTGGACCGGGCCCGCCGGTTCGAGGCCGGCGACCGCCAGCGGCGCCGAACTCCGCCCGATGGTGACCGTCATGCTAGGCCGAGGGCCGCGCCACGTGGCCGTGCTCCTGCGCGTCCACGGCCGCGATCACGGCCATGTTGACGATGTCGTTGACCTCCGCCCCGCGCTGGAGCACGTGGACCGGGAGCGCCATCCCGACCAGGATGGGCCCGATGGCCTGCGCGCCTCCCAGACGATCCAGGAGCTTGTAGGCGATGTTCGCCGCGTCGAGGTTGGGGAACACCAGCACGTTGGCCGGACCGCGGAGCCGGGCGAAGGGATAGCGGGTGGTCAGGATCCGCTCGACCACCGCGGTGTCGGCCTGCATCTCCCCGTCCACCTGGAGGGCGGGCTCCCGCTCGTGGAGGATGGCCACGGCGCGCCGCACCTTCTCGGCCGCGGGGTGCTTGACCGACCCGAAGTTCGAGAACGAGAGCATCGCCACCCGGGGCTCGACGCCCAGGCGCCATACCAGTTGCGCGGTGGCCGAGGCGATCTCGGCGAGAGTCTCCGCGTCGGGGTCGATGTTGACCGTGCAATCGGCGAAGAAGTAGGTGGCCTGCGGGAATACCAGCATGTAGATCCCGCTCACGTGCCGCCGCCCCGGCTCCGCCCCGACCACTTCGAGCGCGGGCCGGATGGCGTCCGGATAATGGAACTCCACCCCGGCCACCAGGGCGTCGGCGCGGCCGGCCCGGAGCATCAGGAGCCCGTAGTACATGGGGTCCTGGACCCGGGTGCGCGCCTCCCGCAGGGTCACGCCCTTGCGCTGTCGCAGCTGCCAGAGGTCCCGCGCCAGGGCCTCCTGATCCGCCGCGGTGCGGGGATTGAGAAGCTCGATGTCCTCGAGCGTGACCCCCGCATCGTCGGCCTGGCGGCGGATGGCATCGGGATCGCCCAGCAGAATCGGGTGCGCGATGCCTTCGTCGGAGAGCACCCGGGCCGCCTTGAGCACCCGGACGTCCTCGCCCTCGGGAAAGACGATGCGCTGGGGATCCTGTTGGGCCCGCGTGATCAGCCCGCGCATCACCTCGCGGGCCCGGCCCAGCCGCGCTTCCAGCTCGGCCCGGTACTCCCCGACGTCGATCACCCGGCCGGCCACGCCCGAGGCCACCGCGGCCCAGGCCACCGCGGGCGCCACCCACAGCAGCACCCGCGGGTCGAAGGGCTTGGGGATGAGATAGTCCGGACCGAACTTCAGCCGCTCGAGCCCGTAGGCCCGCATCACCGAATCCGGCACCTCCTCCTTGGCCAGCGCCGCCAGGGCCCGGGTGGCCGCCATCTTCATGTCCTCGTTGATGGCGCGGGCGCGCACATCGAGCGCCCCGCGGAAGATGAACGGGAACCCCAGCACGTTGTTGACCTGGTTGGGGAAGTCGGACCGGCCGGTGGCCACGATCGCATCGGGCCGGGCCCGCAACGCCTCGTCCGGCATGATCTCGGGGACCGGGTTCGCCAGCGCGAACACGATGGGGCGTCGCGCCATCGCCTTGAGCATGTCGCCGGTCACGATCCCGCCCACCGAGAGGCCCACGAACACGTCCGCGTCTTCCAGCGCTTCCGCCAGCGTGCGCGCCGAGGTCCGGTGCGCGAAGCGGCGCTTGTAGGGATCGAGATCGTCCCGCTCCTCGTGCACTACGCCGCGATGGTCGCACAACGTGATGTGCTCGCGCCGCACGCCCAGCCGCACGTAATGCTCCGCGGTGGCGATGGCCGCCGCCCCGGCCCCCGCGAACACCACCCGAACCGCCGGGAGGTCCTTCTTCACCAGCTCGAGCGCGTTGAGCAGCGCCGCACCCGAGATGATCGCCGTGCCGTGCTGGTCGTCGTGGAAGACCGGGATCCCCAGCGTCTCCCGGAGCCGCTCTTCGATGTAGAAACAATCGGGCGAACGAATGTCCTCCAGATTGATCCCGCCCACCGTAGGCTCGAGCAGCTGGCAGAACCGAATCACGTCGTCGGGGTTCTCCGAGCCCACCTCCAGGTCGAACACATCAATGTCGGCGAACGCCTTGAACAGGATCCCCTTGCCCTCCATGACGGGCTTGGCCGCCAGCGGGCCGATGTTCCCCAGCCCCAACACCGCCGTCCCGTTCGAGACCACGGCCACCAGGTTGGACCGGGCGGTATAGAGGTACACGTCCTCGGGCCGCTGGGCGATCTCCTTGCAGGGCTCCGCCACCCCCGGGGTGTAGGCCAGGGACAGGTCACGCTGGTTCTTGAACGGCTTGGTCGGCGAGACCTGGATTTTCCCAGGACGGCCCTGCGCATGGTAGTCCAGGGCCTCCTGGCGGCGGGTGGACGTCAAACCCAAGTCCCTGATGGAGAAGGAGTTATGCTAAGCCCAAAAGCCGCTCGATGTCAAGCACACGCCTCTAGCGCCCCGGGGGGAGGGCCACCGTGGGCGCGGTGTGGTAGAGCACCTCCACGGTCGCCCGGTCTCGCGGCCCCGGGGCGGAGACCGTGGGGAAGGCGAACATCAAGTCGGTGGCGCCGGTGCCGGCGTGAGCGGGGTTGATCAGGCCCAGGGTGTGGCCCAGCTCATGGGTCACGACCCGATCGAGGCAGGCGGCGATCTCGGGCGGGGCGAACCCGCTGAACCAGCGAAGGGTGACGCGGATGGGTGGGTCCAGCGTGTTGGTGCCGTCCACATTCAGGGTCGTCACCCCTTCGCAGGCCCTGGCGCTGGACGTGCTGTCAGGCTCGGCGGGCGGCGGGGGTCCCGCCTCGAAGGCGACCACCACTTCGGCGCGGAGCGAGTCGCCCACCGCAACGGCCCGGAACTCGCCGTAGAGGAACTGGCGCTCCCAGCGCAGCAGCCCCCGCCGCACCAGCTCGGGGAGGGTTCCCTCGGGCGTGGCGTAGTAGCGCACCGGCAACCATCCGTCCGTCCAGCGGAAGACCTGCGGGGCGCCGTTGAACGTGTCGGCATAGCTGTAGATCGGGGCTCGGGTGGGCGGGCTCGGGGCCTCGCACGCGGCCAGAACTCCGCAGGTCAGGAGCGCGACCGGCCGCCTCACGGGGCGCTCTCCCTCGCCGTCCAGACCCGGACGCTCCCCAGGAGCGCGAGGCGGTGCACCGCCCGCGGCGCGGTGAAGCCGACGCTTCGCAGCGCCGGGGTGATGAACCGATGGAGGTCGTAACGGGCTTCGAGGGCGAGCCCCCGGCCCCGGGGCAGCGGGAGATCGTAGCGGATGCCCAGGGTACCCAGGGCGATGACCGGCCCGGCGCCGTCCCGGAATACGCCCCGATCTTCCTCCGGCCAGTACTTGAGCCCGCCCACGCCGACGCGCGCCGTGAACCCGGGCGCGAGCCCGCGGCGGAGGGCGACGGCCCCGGTCACGGTCCGCAGCGCCCCAACCTCGACCGACCTCCGCTCTTCGTGGCGGGCGAGGTCCGACCAGGAGAAGTCGAGCGTCAGGTCGGCGGCCCAGCCGTGTTCCAGCGGAACGGCGGCCGTCAGCGCTGCCACCGGCCCGACATCGGGCCGCAGGTCGAAGGGCGCCACGATCGAGTCGCGGACCAGGGCGGTGGTATGGCGGGCGCCCAGGGCGAGGTGGAAGGAGACTTGGGCGGTCAGGGCCGGGGGGGCGGTCAGGGCGGCGAGGGCCAGGACCGTTCTCACGCGCCCTCCCTCGCTACCCCCAGGCGTTTCAGCACCGCGGCCACGGCCAGCAGGGCTCCGTACATGCAGACGATGAGCGGTCCGGTGGGCAGGTCGAAGCGGAACGAGAGCCAGAGTCCGAGCGCCGAGGCCAGCGCGCCCGAGCCCCAGGAGATGTAGGCCAGCCGCCGCATATCGCGGGTGAACAGGAAGGCGATGGCCGCCGGCACGACGAGGAACGTGAAGACCATGAGCACGCCGCCCACCGGCACGACCAGGGTGATGACCACGCCGAACGACAGGTAGAACAGGAAGTCGAGCCACCGGATCGACCAGCCCTGCCGCTCGGCCTCGTCGGGGTGAAAGGAGACGGTGAGGAAGCGGTGGCGCAGGATGTAGTGGAACGCGCCCAGCGCCAGGAACGCCGCCGCCAGCTTCCCGATGGTCGGCCAGGTTACCCAGAGGATGGTTCCCACGAGGCTCTTCTCGACCTGTTCGCTGCCGCCCGGGAAATGGGCGGCCGCGAGAATGGTGGCGGCCGACGCCACGACGTACACGATGCCGATGATCGCTTCCTGGGGGACCGCTCCCCGCCGATTGGTGCGGGTGAGGGCGAACAAGGCCGCGGCCAGGGCCGTGAATGCCAGCGCGAAGAGGTAGGCCGTGGCGGGCCCGGCGTCGAACCCCAGGAGGTGCCCCAGCAGTGGCGCCACGATAGTGCCCAGCGCGGCCACCTGGGCGAGCGACAGGTCCACGAAGATCACCTCGCGGGCGATCACGTGGAGGCCGAGGTAGGACAGCATGGCGACCAGTACCATGCAGGCGACGAACGGCGCCAGCATCAGTTCGAGCACGGTGCGCTCCGTCAGGGTCGGGTGGCGGCGCCGGGCGCGGCGGAGTAGGCGCGCGCCAACTCGGCGATCCAGAGGCTGACCAGATCCTCGTACCGCTCCACGCCCGGGGCCCCTCCGGTCTGGGCCGCGACGATGACCGGCGTGGCCCCGGTGCGCGCGGCGATCTCGCGGATCTGGTTCCGGTCGAAGTAATTGGGGGAAAATATCACCGGAATGTGCCGGGTCCGGATCAGTTCGATCACCCGCTGGACGTGCCGCGGCGTCGGGGGAATGCCGGGCTTGGGCTCGATGTACTCCACGCACGGGAGGTTGAAGCGGGCGCTGAAGTACACCCACTCCTTGTGATAGCAGATCATTTCCTTGCCCCGAAACACCGAGGCGGTCTTCATCCACCCCCCCAGCCGGCCGACGAGCGGCGCGCCCTGGTAGGAGTTCCGCTCCAGGAACTCCCAGTCCTGGTAGGCGCGCGCCAGATCGAGCAAGGTCTCGGGCGTGAGCAGACGCACCAGCTCCTCGCCGTAGAGAGCCGCCAGGATCCGGTGCTCGAACGCCCGCTCGCGCTCTCGGAAGTACGGCCCGTCGCCGGGCGCCACGCGGAGCAGGCCGTCCAGGATGTTGCGCGCGATCTGGATGGCGTTGACGGGATCGGTGTGGATGTGCGGATTCCCGTACACGTGGATGTCGCCTTGCGACCGGCTCACCGTCACGGGCACTTCGAGCAGTCGGATGCCGCGGTAGGCCGCCACGTACCCGGGCCCGCCTTCGGAGACCCGCGGGTTTCCGGCCTTGTCGAGCAGGGCGGGGACCCAGAGCTCGAGATCGAGGCCGGTGGTGACGAAGAGGTCCGCGCCGCCCAGGAGCGGGACGAAACTCGGCTTGGGCTGGACGAAATGCGGCTCCTCGTCGCCCTGCGCGATCGCCGTGACCGAGGCGCGATCTCCCACGATCTCGCGCGTGATGGCGGCGTAGGTCGGGAGCGACGTCACCACACGGATGGGCCGCTGCGCGGCCAGGGGCCCCGCCGCGAGCCCGAGAAGGAAGAGGGGCAACGTGCGCATGTCGGGCCTCCTCAGAAGAGCTCGTGTTTGTGCGGACCCATGGCCCAGACCCCCTGGAGCACCAGGTGGCTGGTGTTGACTCCGGCCTCGCGGCGCCAGCGCCATTCCGCGTGCAGCCGCACCCACTCGCTTTGCCAGAACGTGAGGGACGGGATCACCTGGCGCACGACGGCGAGCGGTCCCTCGGGGGCCTCCACGTAGTCGTAGCGAACGCCCACCCACCACCGGGCGCCCAGCTTGTACTGGGTGCCGGCGTAGAACCCGTAGCGCGCCTCCGCGGCGTCGCCCGGGCCGGCGCGCTCCTTCTCGATCCGGTAGAGCTCGCCGCGCAGCGTCCATTCGCGGTACTTGGCGCGCTCCGGCGGCCTCCAGGTGAAGCGCGCGTCCACGCCGCTCAAGGTGGTCCGCAAGCCCGAATCGGGGTTCTCGCCGTACATCCCCGTGACGCCGAGCTGGACGTACGCCGCCCGACCGAGGTTCCAGAAGTTGTTGAGGTGAGCCAGCACGGCGGGCCGGTTCCCGCCGTCGAACAGCACCTGGTTGTCGCCCAGCACCCCCTGCACCCACAGCTCCTGCGTGCCCAGGATGGAGCCCCCCCAGTAGGCGGACAACCCGGTGCCCACGAGACCCTCCTCCCCGGTGTAGGTGGCGAGGGCGAGGGGGTAGTCGGTCTCGGGGAGGGCGTGGAGGTGCCAGCGATTCAGCTCGCCGATCTGCTGCCGGAAGACGCCGAGGTCGAGCCGGAGGCGGCCCGGGAGGCCGGTGTAATAGAAGTAGGCCTCCTCCACCTCGATTTCGTCTCCGTGCAGGCCGGCGAAGATTTTGGTGTGGGAGTACGGGTCGAGCGCGGCCTGGAAGGAGAACTCGACCTCGGACAGGTCGAAGTTGTCCTGTTGCGGGCCCTGGGTGCGCGCCAAGGCGCGGAGGTCCCCGGTCACGCTGATCTCGGGGTTGAGCTGGTTGAGATTGCGCGGCCCGGCCACTGCCGGCGCCGGGGCGGTGTCGCGCTGAGCCGCCGCCTGGGCCCGCGCCCGGAGCTGAGCCAGGGCGTCGCCCGTGGTGTCACGGCGCGCCAAGCTGTCCAGCCGCGCCTTGAGGGCGCGGATCTCCGCCAGGAGCGAGTCCACCCGTGGGTCGCGAGCCGCCTGCGCGTGCCCGGTACGCGGCCAC
>DATLXT010000034.1:0-13847 GCA_035575475.1 Gemmatimonadales bacterium
TTCCACGAGAACCCCCTTCCCATGTGGGTCTACGACCAGCACACCCTCGCGTTCCTGGACGTCAACGAGGCCGCGGTGCGCCACTACGGGTACTCCCGCGACGAGTTCCTGGCCATGACCCTCAAGGACATCCGGCCGCCCGACGAGGTGCCGCGCTTCCTGGCCAGCCTGCCGGGCAGCCCGGCGGGGCTCTACGAGGCGGGCGTCTGGCGCCACCGCAAGAAGGACGGAAGCGAGATCGAGGTCGAGATCACGCGCCGGCGCGTGGACGTGGGCGGGCGCACCGTGGGGCTGGTGCTGGCCCACGACATCACCAGCCGATTGGCGGCCGAACGGTCGCTCCGGGCGAGCGAGGAAGCGCTGCGCCGGCTCAACGCCGAGCTGGAGCGACGGGTGGCCGACCGCACGGCCACCCTCCAGGCCAGCGAAGCGCGGTTTCGGGCCCTGGCCGAGACCGCCAACGACGCCATCATCTCGGCTGACGCCGAGGGCCGCATCACCTACTTCAATCCCGCGGCCGAGCGGATCTTCGGCTACTCGGCGAGCGAGGCGGTGGGGGAGCCGTTGACCCTCTTGATGCCGGAGCGGTTCCGCGCCGCCCACCAGGCGGGGCTGGCCCGCTACCGCGCCGGGGGGGAGGCCCGCGTCGTCGGACGCACGGTCGAGCTGGCGGGGCGCCGGAAGGACGGGGCCGAGTTCCCCATCGAGCTTTCGCTCGCGGCCTGGTCGGGAGGGGAGGGGCCTTCCTTCACCGCCATTCTCCGGGACATCAGCGATCGGAAGCAGGCGCAGGCCGCTATCGAGGAACACGCTCGTCAGCTCGACCGCGCCAACGCCGAGCTCCAGGCGGTGAACCGGGAGCTCGAGGCGTTTTCCTATTCGGTCTCGCACGACCTGCGCGCCCCCCTCCGCGCCATGGACGGGTTCTCGCGCATCGTGTTGGAGGAGCACGCCGGCGGGCTGGACCCGGAGGGGCGCCGTCTGCTCGACGTGGTGCGGGAAAACGCCCGGCGCATGGGCCAGCTGATCGACGACCTGCTGGCATTTTCCCGCCTGGGTCGCCAGCCGCTCAGGGCGCGGAGCGTGGATCTGGTCGAGCTGGCCCGGGAGGTGGCCGCGGAGTTGCGGGCGGCCGAGCCGGAGCGCGCCATCGAGATCACGGTGGCACCGCTCCCGCCCGCTCGGGGCGATCGCGCCCTCCTGCGCCAGGTGTTGGTCAACCTGCTCCAGAACGCCGTCAAGTTCACGCGCGGGCGGGCGCCGGCGCGCATCGAGGTGGGCGCCCGGGACGGCGGGAACGGCGTCGTGTATTACGTGGCCGACAACGGCGTGGGGTTCGACCCGCGGTACGCCGACAAGCTGTTCGGCGTGTTTCAGCGGCTGCACCGGGCCGAGGAGTTCGAAGGCACGGGGGTCGGGCTCGCGACCGTCCAGCGCATCGTCCACCGCCACGGCGGGAGGGTATGGGCCGAGGGCGCCCCTGACCACGGAGCGACGTTCTACTTCACGCTTGCCGCGGAGGAGGCCGCCCAATGAGTGCCGCGAACGCGGTGGAAATCCTGCTGGTCGAAGACAACCCTAGCGACGTCGAGCTCACCATGCGGGCCCTGTCCAAGCACAACCTGGCCAACCGGGTGCACGTGGTGCGCGACGGGGCCGAGGCCCTGGAGTACCTGCGCGATGCCGGCCGACCCAAAGTCGTGCTGCTCGATCTCAAGCTGCCGAAGGTGAACGGCCTGGAGGTGCTGAGCCACATCAAGAGCCAGGAGGGCACCAAGACCATCCCGGTGGTGGTGCTGACCTCGTCGCGCGAGGAGCCCGACATCGCCGAAGCCTACCGGCTCGGCGCCAACAGCTACATCGTGAAGCCGGTGGGTTTCGAGGACTTCGTGCGGGCCGTCTCGGAGGCTGGCCTCTACTGGCTGCTGCTGAATCAGCCCCCCCATGGGTGACGGCGTGACGCGCGTCCCCCGCCGCGCGGCGCCGCCGCGCCCCACCGCCAGCGCGTCCACCGCCTTGCCCGACCTCACGGTGCTCGAGGCGGCGCTCGACCCCGTCATCCGCATCGACGAGGCCGGCCAGGTCGTTTACTGGAATCCCCAGGCGGAGCGCGTGTTCGGGTGGAGCCGCGCGGAGGCGATGGGGCGCCCGCTCTCGGAGCTGATCATCCCCACGCAGTACCGGGTGGCGCATCGCGCCGGCCTCCGGCGGTTCCTCGAAGTCGGCGACGGCCCCCTCCTGGGCCAGCGCGTCGAGATCACGGCCCTGCACCGGGACGGGCACGAGTTCCCGGTGGAGCTGACCGTGGTGCCCGCGATCACCGAGGGGCGCTGGACCTTCACCGCCTTCGTGCGGGACATCCGCGAGCGGCACGACGCGGTGGAGGCGCTGCGCGCCAGCGAACGGCGGTTCCGGGCCCTGGTCGAGAACAGCTCGGACGTCATCCTGCTGGTGGATCGCGATGGGACGCTCCGATACGCCAGCCCGTCGGAGCGGCCGGTGCTGGGCTACGGCCCGGCGGACAACGTCGGCCGCCACGTCTTCGACCTGATTCATCCGGACGACGCCCCCGCCGTGCTGGCGCGCTTCGCCGAGGCGCTGGAGCAGCCGGGGGCCAGAGTCACGGCCGAGTTCCGGGCCCGCCACCAGGACGGGTCGTGGCGCTGGGTCGAGGCGGTGGCGGTGAATCGCCTGACCGACCCCGATGTCGGCGGGGTGGTGGTGAACTACCGCGACATCACCGAGCGGCGGCGATCCGAAGAGGAGTTGCGCCGGAGCGAAGAGCGCCTCCGGCTGGTGGGCCGGGCCACCAACGACGCGATCTGGGATTACGACCTGGCGACCGGCGAGGTCTGGTGGAGCGAGAGCGTGCAGACCCTCTTCGGATACTCGGACCGGGAGATCGAGCCGGGCACCGCCTTCTGGGAGCGCCGGCTGCATCCCGACGAACGCGAGCGGGTCATCGCCGACGCCCGGGCGGCCCTGGAGGGCTCGGGGGCCTATTGGCACGCCGAGTACCGGTTCCGACGGGGCGACGGCAGTTATGCCGAGATCCTCGACCGGGCCTATATCATCCGCGACGCCTCGGGCCATGCCGTCCGCATGATCGGCTCCATGATGGACGTCACGGCGCGCCGCCAGCTCGAGGCGCAGTTCCGCCAGGCGCAGAAACTCGAAGCCGTCGGCCGTCTGGCCGGCGGCATCGCACACGACTTCAACAACCTCCTGACCGCCATCATCGGGTACGCCGAGCTCCTGCTCCAGGACCTCTCGCCCCACGACCCGCGGCACGCCGACGTGCGGGAGATCCACCGCGCGGCGGAACGGGCCGCCGGGCTCACCCGCCAGCTCCTGGCCTACAGCCGCAAGCAGGTGCTCCAGCCCCGCGTCCTGGACCTGAACGACGTGGTCCGCAGCGCGGAACAGCTCCTGGCGCGCCTGATCGGGGAGGACGTCTCGGTGGTGACCCGCCTGGAGCCGGCGCTGGGTCGGGTGACCGCCGACCCCAATCAGATCGAACAGGTCATCGTGAACCTGGCCGTCAACGCCCGCGACGCCATGCCTCGGGGCGGCACCCTCATCCTCGAGACCGCCAACGCCGAACTGGACGCGGCCTACGCCCAGGACCACGGGCCGCTGACCCCGGGCCGCTACGTCATGCTGAGCGTCAGCGACACGGGCATCGGGATGGATGCGGAAACCCGTTCGCACCTGTTCGAACCCTTTTTCACCACCAAGGGGCCGGGGAAGGGCACGGGTCTGGGGTTGGCGCAGGTGTACGGGACGGTCAAGCAGAGCGGCGGCTACGTCTGGGTGTACAGCGAGCCCGGCATCGGCACCACGTTCAAAATCTACCTCCCGCGGGTGGACGCGCCCGCCGAGGCGCCGGCCCGGGACGGGGCGCGCCAGCCGCTCCCGGGAGGACGCGAAACCATCCTGCTGGTGGAGGACGAGGAGTCGGTTCGCTCGGTCGCGCGCGGCATGTTGCGCCGCCAGGGATACACGGTGCTGGAGGCGGCCGACGCCCGCCAGGCGATGGAGCTGGCCGAGCGTCACGCCGGGCCCATTCATCTGCTGATCGCCGACGTGGTCATGCCCGAAATCGGCGGCCGGGAAGTCGCGGCCCGGATCACCGCCCTGCGCCCCGAGGTCCGGGTGCTCTATGTCTCGGGATACACCGAGGACGCGATCGCCCACTACGGCGTCCTGGACCCCGCCGCGGCGTTCCTGGAGAAGCCCTTCACCCCGGCCATCCTGGCCCGGCGGGTGCGGGAGCTGCTGGATGCGCCGCCGCCCGTCGTCCCTGCGACGCGCCCGACATGACCGCCCCACGCGAACGCGATCCGGGACTCTCGGCCACCCGCATCCTCCTGCTCGAGGACAACGCGGCCGACGCCGAGCTGATCGTGCGCGAACTCCGCAAGCTGGGCGGCGAGCCCGAAATCCGGCGGGCCGGGCGACGGGCCGAGTTCGAGCAGGCGCTGGCCGAATACCGCCCGGATCTGATCCTCTCCGACCACAACCTGCCCGACCTCACGGGACGCGCGGCACTGGACCTGGCCCGGGCCGCCCTGCCGGACGTGCCGTTCATTCTGGTGACCGGGTCGCTGGACGAGGAGGCCGCGGTGGGCTACATGAAGGCCGGCGCCGCGGACTACGTGCTGAAAGACCGTCTCCTGCGCTTGTCGGCCGCCGTGTCGGCGGCGCTGGAGCAGGCGCGCGAGCGGGCGATCAACCGGGAGCTCGAGCGCCAGCTCCAGCAGGCGCAGAAGATGGAAGCGATCGGCCGGCTGGCCGGCGGGATCGCGCACGACTTCAACAACCTCCTCACCGCCATCATCGGATACGCCGATCTCCTGGCCGAAAACCTGGCCGACCGGCCGGGAGCGAGTGCGGACCTCGATGAGATTCGCCGCGCGGCCGAGCGGGCCGCCGACCTCACCCGCCGGCTCCTGGCCTTCAGCCGCAAACAGATCCTCGAGCCCAGAGTCGTGGACCTGAACGCCCTGGTCACGGACTTCGAGCGCATGCTCCGGCGCCTGATCGGCGAGGACGTGGAGTTGCGTCTGGCCCTCGCCCCCGAGCTGGGGCTGGTGCGCGCGGACCCGGGCCAGCTCGAGCAGGTGATCATGAACCTCGCGGTCAACGCCCGGGACGCCATGCCGTCGGGCGGGAAGCTCGCCATCGAAACCGCCAACGTCGAGCTGGACGCCGCCTACGCCGCCCGCCACGTCGGCGTCACCCCGGGGCGCTACGTCATGCTGGCCGTGAGCGACACCGGCACGGGCATGGACCAGGCCACCAAAGCCCGCCTGTTCGAGCCGTTCTTCACCACCAAACCGCCGGGGAAGGGCACCGGGCTCGGGCTCTCCATGGTGTACGGCATCGTCAAGCAATCGGGCGGCAACATCTGGGTGTATTCGGAACCGGGCCGCGGGACCACGTTCAAGATCTACCTGCCACAGGTGGAAGCGGGCGAGGAGCCCGAGGCCGCGGCGGGGCCGATACGAGACACCCGCGGGACCGAGACGGTGCTCGTGGTCGAGGACGCGGAGCCGGTGCGTACCCTGGCCCGACGGGTCCTGGAGGAACGCGGATACCGCGTGCTCGAGGCCCAGACCGCGGCCGAGGCCCAGGTGGCGGCCGAGCTGCACCGCGGGCCCCTCGACCTGATCCTCACCGACGTGGTGTTGCCGGACCTGAGCGGCCGGGAGCTGGCAGAGCGCCTGACCGCCCGGTGGCCTGCCCTGAAGGTGCTCTACATGTCAGGGTACACCGACGACAGCATCGTCCAGCACGGAGTGCTGGAGGCCGGGGTCGCCTACCTCCAAAAGCCCTTCACCCCGGAGAGCCTGGCCGCAAAGGTCCGGGGAGTCCTGGACGGGACCACCGGGCTCCGAAGCAAACCCGAATCCACATGAGGGCCCACGAGCTAAGCCCCGTATGGGCTTAGAATTAACGCCGCAAGCCCGGGGATACTTAGCTAAGACGTTGGCGGACAATACCTTAGACCGAAGGAGGGTCCGCCCTGGCTCCCTGCCCTGTACATTGCGGGGATGCCACTACCCCCCCTGTACGGGCACGAGGCGCTGAGGAGCCGCCTGGCGCGGGCCATCGCGTCAGGCCGGCTGCCGCAGGCCTTGCTGCTGGAGGGGCCCCGGCAGGTCGGCAAGCAACGGCTGGGGCTCTGGATCGCCCAGACCTTGTTGTGCCAGCGCGAGGAGGGCCGCGGCGAGCCGTGTGGGTCCTGCCGCTCGTGCCGGCTGGTGGTGGGCCTGTCTCACCCCGATCTCCACTGGTTCTTTCCGGTCGAGGTCTCGCGGAAGGGGGCGGATGCCGATAAGCAGGTCGAACTGGTGGAAGAGGCCCTGGCGGAGGAGCTGGAGCGGCGACGGGCTCGACCGCTCTACCAGGCGCCCTCCGGCCTTGCGAGTCACGGCATTGCGTCCGTCCGACTGCTCCTTCGCCGTCTCGCCCTGACCCCGGCCATGGGTGGCATGAAGGTGTTTCTCATCGGCGATGCCGAGCGACTGGTGCCCCAGGTCGGGGCGGAACAGGCCGCCAACGCCCTGCTCAAGGCGCTCGAGGAGCCGCCGCACGATACCCAGTTCATCCTGACCGCGGCCGACCCCGAGGCCCTATTGCCCACGATCCTGTCTCGCGTTGTGCGGGTGAGAATGCAGAGGGTGCCCGACAGTGTCGTGGCATCATTCGTACAGAATGAGATTGGATCACGGCAACCGGGGTCACCTGCGCTGGCAAGTGTAGCGAGCGCCGATGGTTGCCCTGGCAGGCTTATTGCCCCCGATCCAGACGGCCCCGGGGAGCGCAGCGGGGGGGGCGGGGGGGGCGGGGGGAGCGGTTCCGAGGCCCTGCTGCGGGCAGCCCGGGCCAAGCCTCTGGCCCGCTATGCCTTCGCGCTGGCGCAGAAACCCTTCGAGGCCCGGGGGGCGTTTAGCGATCTGCTGGATGGTCTGCTGGAGCGCCTTCGGGCCCAGGCGCGAGCCGGCGGAACCGCGGGGCGGAAGGGGGAGATGGCCGGCCTGGTGCGTGCCATATCTCAGGTCATGGAGGCGCGCGAGCTGGCCCAGGGAAATGTGAACCCCCAACTCCTGGCGGCCGTACTGATTGAGCGCCTGAGTCGGTCGTCATGAAGTTTTCACACCTGGATCAGGGCGGTCGGGCCAGGATGGTGGACGTGGGAGGCAAGCCCCTGACCGCCCGTACCGCGGTGGCCGAGGGTGCAGTCCGGATGAGCCGGGAGGCCTATCGCGCGGTGGTCGAGCAGGCGCTCGAGAAGGGTGACGTGCTGGCGGCGGCGGAGCTGGCCGGCACGGTGGCCGCCAAGCGAACGGCCGACCTCATCCCGCTCTGTCACCCGCTGGCGCTCGACCACGTCGAGGTCGAGGCGACGCCGGACGAGGCGCTGCCCGGGGTTCGGGTGCGCGCCGTGGTGCGGGCGGTGGGCCGGACCGGGGTGGAGATGGAGGCGCTCACGGCGGCCTCGGTGGCCTGTCTCACGGTCTACGACATGGTCAAGGCCCTCGATCGGGGGATGGAGATCGTGGCGGTGCGGCTGCTGGAGAAGACGGGCGGGACGCGGGGTGACTGGAAGCGTTCCGAGGTTGACGCTCGCTTGACCGGACGGCGGTAGCGTGCGGTGCCGTCGGGGACTCACAAGAGAGGGGTATGCACACGAAGACGCAAAGTTTGATTCTCCAGGGCGGCCTGATCGTACTGGGCGCCCTGATCGTCAGCACTCTGGGCGGCTGGGCCCGCGGGGCCACGGCGGACGACGAGCCGGGCCCGGTGACGGCGCCCGCGCTGCTCGCCGAGGCGCGCACCTTGAGTCGCGAGCTGGAGACGATGCGGGGCGAACTCGAGGTGGCGCAGGTGCAGCTCGAGCGCGCTCATGCCGTGATCGACTACTCGGCGCGCTACAAGATCCCGGCCGATCTGGCGGCCGCCATCTACGACGTGGCGCTGTCGGAGGGCATCGATCCCGATCTCGGCTTCCGGTTGGTGTATGTCGAGTCGCGCTTCAACCCCCGCGCCAAGAGCAAGGCGGGCGCCCTGGGCCTCACGCAGGTCCTGCCCAGCACGGCGCGACTCTACGAGCCGGGGCTCACCAACGAGCAGCTCTACGACCGCGAGACCAATCTGCGGCTGGGGTTCCGCTATCTCCGTGACCTCTTGGAGCGCTACGACGGCAACCTGGAAACGGCGCTGCTGGCCTACAACCGGGGCCCCAGCAAGGTCGAGGGCCTGTTGAACACGGGGCGGGATGCCCGGAACGGGTACGCGGAATCGGTGATGCGGGGATACCAGCGGCAATAAAGGCGTCCCGCCACCTCACTCCGGGATCCGGATCAGGTCTCCTGGCCGGATCACCGACTCCAGCGTCATCCCGTTGATGCCGAGCAGGGCCGTGAGCGAAACCCGGAAGCTGCGGGCGATGGCGCTCATGGTGTCGCCCCGGCGCACCCGGTAGGTCTTCCCGCTGCCGCTCACGTGGGCCACCCGGCGGTAGGTCCGCTCGGGCGGGACGCTCCAGGCCGAGGGCGGCACCACCCGGCCGCTCATGGGGATGATGATCCGCTGGCCGATGCGCAGGGCCCGGGGTCGGAGACGCGGGTTGGCGCTCTCGATCATGGCCTGAGAGACGCGATAGCGGCGGGCGATTTCGGAGAGGGTCTCGCCGCGGGCCACGTAGTGATCGATGAAGGTGATGCGCTCGTTGACCGGCAGCTGGGCGTAGCGCTCCGCCACCAGCTCGCCGCGGCCCCGGGGCACCCGAACCGTGACGCTCCGCCCCGGCGGGGTGATCCCCCGGACGAACTGGGGGTTCAGTTCGAGCAGAGCCGCCACGCTGGTATCGGCGAGCCGCGCGATCACGTCGAGGCCGGTGGCGTCCGGCACCAGCACCTCGTCGAACACCAGCGGCGGCAAGGGCCGCACCTCCGTGAACCCGTAGCGCGCGGGTTGCTTGGCGATCAGCGCCGCGGCGATGAGCTTGGGCACATAGTCCCGGGTCTCACGCCGGAGGTAGCGGCGGTCGCGCAGCTCGAAGAAGATGTGGTCGGTGAGCGAGTCCACCTCGCCGGGGAGGCGCCGCACCCCGCGCTCCACCCGTCCCGCCCCCGCGTTGTACGCCGCGGCCGCGAGGTACACGCTGCCGAACCGCTGGACCAGATCGGCCAGGTGATTGACCGCCGCGTCGGTGGCCCGGAAGGGATCGCGCCGCTCGTCCACCCAGGGATCGATCTGGAGGCCGTAGAGCCGCCCGGTGGAGGCCATGAACTGCCACATGCCCACCGCGCGCGCCCGGCTCACCGCGGTGTTGGACAGCCCGCTCTCGATCAACGTCAGATATACCAGATCTTCGGGCAGGCCCTTCTCGCGCAGGCGGGCGCGGATCATACCCTCGTAGCGACCCAGCCGCGACAGCCAGATCTCGAACCGGTCGCGCGCGTCCACCTGGAAAAACCGCAGATACTCGAGCACCCGCCGATGCGCGGCGAAACTCGAGACGTCGATGTCGAAGCTGGCTTCGGCGGCCTCTTCGCCGAACAGTCGCTCGGCTTCCCCGGCGATCTCCTCGCCCCGCACCTCGGGCAGCGGCCCCGCGGTCAGATCGCCGGTCCGGGACGGGGGCCGCTCCGCGTGCAAGCTGTCCAGCACCGACTGGTCGGCCGCGGAATCGGCTTCCTGAGCGGCGACCGCCGCGGCCAGCGAGTCCACCGCGCCGGGTTCCGCAGGAGCGACGGGACGGACGCCGTCCAACGACCCCTTGCCCGACGAGCGGCCGGTGCCGCAGGCCGCCACCAGGACCCATAACAGCAAATGGGGAATGGGGAATGGGGAATGCGGAACGGCGGGCCGTCCTCCGTACCGGGGCCTGGTCCCCCCGCTCCGCATTCCCCATTCCGCATTCCGCATTCGGGTCATCTCGTCACCAAGTAGTTCCCCAGCAACCGGTTGGTCGCGTTCAGCACCGCCAGCGCCGCCCCGCGCGGCGGATCCGTCTCGGTCAGGTAGGACCCGACCAGCCGCGCGGCGCTGGCCTCCGTCCGCGCCGACAGCGATACGATCACCACCGTGGCGTCGAAGGCCCGGACCGCCTTGACCCCGAGCAGCTCGAAGTCCACCCGCGGGTCCACGGCCCGCTCCAGCGCCTCCACCGCCGCCACCGCCGAGCACCGCAGCTCCCCCGCCTGCGAGGTCACCCCTTCCGACTCCCCCACGAACTCGCGCCCGTCGGCCCACGACAGCACCACCCTGGCGCGACACCGCCCGTTGGGGAGCCGCTGGAAGAGGAACTCCTGGAACTTGAGCCGCTGGCTCACCGCAGGTGCTCGGCCAGCACCTGCGACAGCGCGTCGTCCGGAATCCGCTCGGCCTGGATGTAGAGCGAAGACTTCGACGTCGCCTCGAGCGGGTAGAGGGTCCACACCCTCCGCCGCTCAGCCCCGCCCCCCTCGCCCGCCGGGCCCGGCCCCCGGGTCCGCTCCAAGCCGGCCACCCGGAAGCTCAACGCCAGCTGCCACGCCTCCGTGTTGGGCCGGCGCTCCGCGATGGCATCCACGTGCCAAACCTGGCCGCCATGGGCGATGACCCGCCATGGCATACGTCACCTCCCAAGGGCGAAGAGGCGAGGGGGGGCCTAATATGGGTGTAACCCCAAGTCCCGTCAAGAGTTGAGAAGACCGAGCACTCTTGCATCCTGCAAGGTGTCCACCGGGCGGAGCGGCTTGAGCCCGCGCACCTCGAGTCCCAAGCCTCGGGCTCGGGCCTGGATCTGGACCCGCGCCGCCCCGGCGGTCCAGGAAATCCCCGCAAACAGATCGCGGTGGGGTTGCCGCAGACCGACCAGGTAGAGCCCGCCATCGGTGGCCGGGCCCAGCACCAGGTCGGCCGGACCCAACGCGGTGAAGGCCTCGACCACGAGACGCCGGTCCAGGCCGGGGAAGTCCGTTGCCACCACCACGACCCGCCGGGCGCCCTCGGCGAAGTGCCGCGCGAACGCATCCTGCCAGCGCTGGCCGGGATGCCCCTCGGATTGCGGGCGAAACTCCACGCGGCCCACCCCGTCCAGCCACTCGCGGACGTAGGCCCCTTCGGCGGCCGGGGTGAACCAGATGACGGTGCGGAGCCCCGAGCCGGCCACCGCTTCCACCACCCGTCGGCCCAGCCGCCAGTAGACCTCCGTCGCGGTGGACGGCCCGACGTCTCCGGCGAGTCGGAGCTTGACACGACCCGGAATGGGAGCGGTGACCAGTATTCCGAGGGCTCTCAATCTCCCCGCGTGGCGAGCGCGCGGAACCGCGCCGCGAGGTCGCGGGTGACCGGGCCGGGCACGCCCGAGCCGATGGGGCGCCCGTCCAGCCGCGCGATCCCCACCACCTCGGCCGCCGTGCCGGTGAGGAAGGCCTCGTCCGCGGTGTAGAGGTCGTACCGGTTGAGCGGCAGCTCCTCCACGCCGTAGCCGGCCTCGCGAGCCACCTCGATGACGGCGTCCCGGGTAATGCCCCGCAAGATCCCGGCGTAGGCCGGCGGGGTGCGGAGCACGCGGTCCGTCACCACGAACAGGTTCATCCCGCTGGCTTCGGCCACGTACCCCGCCGCGTCCAGCATGATGACCTCGTCCACGCCGGCCGCGATTCCCTCGATCTTGGCGAGAATGTGAGAGAGGTAATTGAGCGACTTGATGCGCGGGGACAGGCTCTCGCGGTGATTGATGGGCGTGGCCGCGGTCAGGCAAACCAGGCCCCGCTCGTAGCGGTCGGCGGGCCACAGCACGATCTTGTCCACGATGCAGATGATGGACGGCTTGGGGCATTTCCGCGGGTCGAGCCCCAGGTCGCCCACCCCGCGCGTGACCACGAGGCGGATGTAGGCGTCGCGAAGCCCGCTTCGCCGGACGGCGTCCAGCACCACCTCGCGCAGGGCGTCCTTCGTCATCGGGATCGCGAGCCACACGGCCTGGGCCGACGCATACAGGCGGTCGAGGTGCGGATCGAGCCGGAACACCCGGCCGCCGTATACCCGGATCCCTTCGAACACCCCGTCACCGTAGAGCAGGCCGTGGTCGAACACCGAGACCACGGCCTGCTCACGATCGTAATAGGTTCCGTCGATCCAGATGGCGCTCACGGGGGAGCAATCTCGCTCCCCCGCGGCGTTCTGACAACCTCCGCTCAGCCTTCTTCGTTGTCGTCGTCCAGCCCGTCGCGATCGTCGTCGCGGAAGGCGTCGATCGAACGGCGAATGTTGTCGCGCACCAGATTCTCGTTCGCGCCGCCCTTGTTGGCGGTGAGCGGATTCACCAGGCCGGTGCCGGCCAGGTCGAGGAACCAGGTGGACACGTCGAGCCGCAGGGTCACGTTCACCGGCTCGCCGTCGATCACCTCGAGGAACGGCATCAGGGCGATCTCCTGCTCCTCGTTGAGATCGGTGAGGTAGGTGAAGTCAGTCCGCGCCCCGTCGTCGCTGAAGGTGCCCCGGACGCGGATCGAGACGTCGGCGAGGTCGGGGTGCGCGGCGATGAAAGCCGCGTCCTCCAGCTCGTCGGGCTTGTGGACTTCGAACTCGAGCTCGTCGTACCGGCCGGCCGGGGCCACGATCGAAACCGTCACCTCCGTGGCGTTGCCGAGCGGCAGCCCCAGGTGGACCGGACCGGTCTCGAACTCCTCGCAGCCCTGGTCATCGGCCTCGAGGTCGGGGCAGTCGGCCGCCTCCACGCGCTCCAGCTCGATGTCGCGCAAGACCACTTCCACGCTTCGCAGGATCAGGGTGTCGCCGCCGCGTACCACGACGGTGCTCTCACCCGCCGCGATCACGTGGAGCGCCGGCCCACCCGCCCAGGCCGCCGCCGAGGCGGCCGGGCCCGGGGCTGGCCGGGTGGAGAGGGCGAGGCTCACCCGCCCCCCGTTGGAATCGGAACACGCCGCGGCGGTGAGCACGGCTACGAGCGCGGCCGCAAGCAGCCGCGCGCGAGCGATCAGGGAACTCATGCAGCCTCCCGATGAGGTTCGCCCCCGAGGGGGCAAGGACCGTGCTTCCGGTACCCTGGAGCTAACTCGTTGGGGTGTGGTGAGTTGTGCAGGGAGGCCCGGATGGCGACGTGCGCCGTTCCGAGGAGGGGGTGCGCCAAAACGAGTCAGTGACCCGGGAGGGATTCGAACCCTCGGCCTGCGGATTAAAAGTCCGCTGCTCTACCGGCTGAGCTACCGGGTCGCGAGACGGAAAGTGGCTCAGCCGACCCGGCGGGACAAGGGCGCATGGGGGCTCGCGGCTATCGGCTCCTCCCCAGCACCGGCTGCGGCACGCCGATGAGTCGCAACGCCGCCATCCCCACCCATCCGACTTCCATGACCAGCGAGTCCCCCCGGATGCGCAGCTCGAAGGCGTCCTCTCCCTGCCCCGTGTCGGCGCTCTGCAACACCAGCCGGTCTCCCACCACCCGGTAGGTCCCCGACGCGGTTTTCCGCTGGTTGTCGTCCTTGACCCGCAGGCGCAACTCGAAGTGAAAGCTGGAGTCGGGGTGCAGCATCAGGTCAGCCCGCGCGGCCCAGGGAAGCAGGGCCGCCGTATCGGCTCCGACGTAGGTGTAGGTACCGCTGAGGTCCGCCGGCAGGTCCGCCCGCGCCGCCTCCCGGCCGCACGCCCCGCTCAACAGGATCACGGCCCAGACGCCACCGCCCGTGAAACGGTCCATGGCTCCCCCTGGAACAACCGGCACGCTGCCATACGGCTCCGCCCCGCGCCGCGTTTCACCGCCAAACGCGGCGGGGTGGCGGACCCCCCGCCACCCCGCGCGCCGACGTCCGGCGCTGCCCGGCCTCCTT
>DATLXT010000035.1:0-3540 GCA_035575475.1 Gemmatimonadales bacterium
CCGGCGAGCGCGCGCTCTGCCGGCGCGCCATTTCGAGTGCCCAGGGCGGGGGCACCAGCTCACGGCGAGACAGGTTTCACGCCCCTGGCTCCGACTCCGGCGAGATCCAGGTTGAACTCGACCACCAGCCGCAAGGTGTCCCCACTGGCCACCGGTGTCTCGAGCCAGATCCGGGAGCAGGGTACGCCCACCCACACGCGAAGCGCAGGCGCCACACCGCCCGTGGCACGTTCGAGCAGCGCGCCCAGCCGCGCCAGAGCGTCGCCGCTCAACAAGACCCTCGCGACCTGCTCGTCCGCCGCCAGCACCTGGGGCCGGCGCCGGCTGGATCGCAGGACGCCTTCGATGTCGATGGCGGTCCGGGCGAATCGGAGAATCACCCCGTCCACTCCGCCGGCACCGAGCCGTAAGGCGCAGTCGTTGAGCGCCTCCGGAGGCACGCCGCGGGCCAGAGCTGCGTCGAGCACGGCGCGCATCTCAGCCGGCGCCGGCCCCCCGTGCTGGAGCGCCACCCCCTCGAGGAGGAACGGCAGCCATCGCCGAGACGGGTCGCGCACATCCGTGATGGCCAGGAGGAGTGCGTCGAGCCGCGCCGGGCCGTTCCAGAGCTCAATCCGATCCGGCGTTCCCTGGCTATCCTCGCGGAGCACGACCGTGAGGATCGACTCGGTCTCCCGCCCGGGCACCGCCAGGCTCAGGGTCAGGTACTCCTCAGCGGTCAAACGCCAGCCGAGGGCCTGGGCATATGTCAGCAGCTCGCGCTTTCGCCGCTGAATCCGAGGCACGAGAGCTCCAGCCGCAGGCCCCGACGTCCCGGCGCTGGCCGACCGCGAGGATGACGCCTCGGCTCCCTGGTCGTCAGCGTGGGAGCGGCTGGGAGCCCTTGAGCATCACGTCGACGACCCTCTCACCCGAGTCCCGGAAGCGCAGATAACGGATCTGATAGACCCGCGGCGAGAGCCGCTCGTCGCACAGAATGTCGACCTCCAGGCGGATGCCCTTGTCGAGGTCGAGGCCGAGCGAGCGGTCGAACCGGTCGGCGAAGAGTCTCACGCCCGCAGAAACACGCGCGGAAGTGACAGCCTCCCCGGGCCGAGCGCCGCCCGGAGAACCGCCCGGCTCTCGAGGCGGGGCCGGCCTCCCCGCGATCCTGTCGCTCAGTTTCCCCGCGTCGGCTTTCCGCCAGTCCGGCACGGTCGCCGAGGCGAGCGCGTAGATCGGACCGCTGTATTGCGAGGTGGGCCTCTCCCGAAGCGGCACGCGCTGCGCGGTCACCTCGATGGCGTTGGGCGACCTGGCCTCCCGCACGACCACATCGAACGTGGCGCTCCCTCGAGGTGACTCGACAATCCGGACGTTGATGCGATCCCACTCCCAGATGCCCCGGTCGCCCCAGGCTCCGGTGATCCGGTCGCCCGGGGCATCGGGAGCCGGAATGAACGTGACGGGATTGCAGGGCCTGTAGTCACCGAAGGTGCCGGTCTCCTGACCATCGGCCCCTGACGTCACGACTCCGGAGATGATCAGAGCTGTCGCGATCACCATCGCCCCCAGGTGTTTCATCTTGTTGCCCTCCGACGGCGAGCTCGAGCTCGCGTTCCGCCTGCTGCTCAGGTCGCCTCCGTCACCGCCCTGGCACGCCCAGCACCCCGAACCGCTTGAGCCGGACCTCCACCCGCTCGGTCTCGCCCCGATCGAAAGTTCCGGTGCGCGTACCGTTGACGTAGCCGGGAGCAGACACGGTCATGACGAACGGGCCGGGCGGAAGTCCGGCAATGGTGAACGCGCCGGTGCCGTCCGTCCGGGTCTCCGTCTTGACCTGAGTCCCCACGACCGTCACGCTCACACTGACCAGCGCCGCGGCGATCGCCTGGCCCGACTCCGACCGCACGTAGCCCGTCACGGTGGCCCTCTTCGCCAGCAATGCGGCCGCCGCTCCCGGCGACTTCGTCGCGACCCCGCCCGTTCCCCCGGATCCTCCGGGGTCCGTTCCCGTGGCGCTCTTCCCGGGTGTCCCCCAGAGAGAGAACCCACCTCTGCCTCTGCCGCTCCCGCTCCCCCCACCCTCTGGGCTGGGGCCGGGAGCGCTCCCCGCGCCAGGCCACCCGGTGCCGGGCGGAGCGGTGGAGCCGGTGCCCGGCGAGTAGTCACCTCGAGCCGGAGGACTGCCCCACCCGCTTGATGGCGGGTAGCTCCCCTCCGACGGATAGGTGCCGGAAGGCGGATACCCGATCTCGGGCGGCTGCCCGCCGCCAGCCGACGTGGAGCCGCCGGACGCCCCTCGACGATTGGGTGCGAGGCCGAGCCCTTGCGCCACCGCGGCCATCTTTGCGAGGACGTCGACGAGACGCCCGGCCCTGTCGATCACGTCTCCGCCCGTCGTCGCCGACTCCGCAGACTGGCCTGGAGCGGGCGCACTCGAAGCGTATGGCCCCGGACCTGGGGAACCCTGAACTCGTGGGAAGGGCCCGGCCGGGTAGGACTCCTGCCCTGGAGGGACAGCCGGCCGATGCAGGCCTGGCTGGAGCGGCCCATGACCGGGGCCCGCGGCCAGCTGCAGCGCTTCGGTCAGCCGCGCGATCTCCTGATCCGTGGCGAGCGTGTCGCATCGCCCGTCTCTCACGATCGCCGCGCGCGCCGCCAGGGCCCACTGGAGTCGGTCGGCGAGGCCACGGAGCTCGAGCGGCAGCGACGTGGCCTGCAGCTGCCCCACCGTCTGCTCGAGCTGCTGGTACCCCTGCGCCTCCGACGCCGGGCACCTGACCGCGACGTCGCCTTCGCGGACCCAGCTTCCCGGGTCCGGGGCGACCAGCGCCCGGGCACCTCGGACGCTCGTCACGGTGCCGTACCCCATCAAGCTGCGTCCCCCGGCCGGCCGCACGAACTCGAGGCGTCCACCGCGCTCGAGCCGGCCCAGGGCAACGGCATCCACTACGATCCCCTCTGGGCCCACCAGCAGAACCAGGCCTTCCTGCGCCCAGGCCGTCGTCGCGGTGAGCCCCCCCAGCAGAACTCCCACCAGCATCACCCGGCTCATGGTCTCCTTGGATCTCGTCGGTGGCACGACCGCCCCCAACTCATTGCCCGAGGTCCACCAGGTAGCCGGTCACGATGACACGCGCGGCGAAGCGCGCCAGGTCAGGGCCGTCGTGATCGCCCGCCTCCGGATCTTGGTCGCCATGTTCCTCTCCTTCGTGGCCGTTGGATTCGCGGCCCCGACGTCTCGAGTCGAGTTGCTCGACGTGGCCCGATTATGGGAACGCGCTCTGGACGGCGAGGTGGAACTTGGGTGGAATTCGGGTGCCATTCGGAGGCGGCGCGAGGGGCCCGAACCGGGCGGACGGGGACGGTGAGGACTGGAGGCCGCGCCGCTACCGGGAGCGCCCGGTCAGCTCCGCGAGGACCGCTCGCGCCTCCCGAAGGTCCTGCGTGCCATGTCCCTCGGTGAAACCGCCGCAGGTCTCGGCGAGCACCTGCCGGGCCTGCGCCGCCCGACCCTGCCGCCGCCAGAGCCGGCTGAGCCCGACCGCGGCGCGCAGT
>DATLXT010000036.1:0-4580 GCA_035575475.1 Gemmatimonadales bacterium
CCCCGCCAGGGCCGCCACCGGGCCCCACACCCCTCCCGCGCCGCCGTGGAGCCACTCGGCCGCCGCCAGCGCCGTCAGGACGCCGGCGATCACCACATGAGTCAGCCGCTGCACTTGAAATACCTCGTTCCCCACGAGGTCCAGCGCGCCCTGGCCCGGGACTCGCGGCTCCTCGTGCCGGTGAGCACCTGCGAACAGCACGGACCCCACCTCCCGCTCGGCTGCGACGGCGTCATCGTGGAGCGCCTGGCGGAGGATCTGTCGCGCGCCTGCGGAGTCCTGGTGGCGCCCACGGTGCCCTACGGCGTGAATACCCGGACGCGGCGGCCGTTCCCCGGCAATGCCGCGGTCCGCCGCAAGACCCTGCACCGGTGGATGAACGACCTCTTGGCCAGCTGGGAAGAAGGCGGCGTCACCGGGTTCGTCATTCTCACCGCCCACGGCGACGACCCGCACCAGGAGGCGCTCACGACCCTGCGGCCCCGGCGCGCCCGGGTCTTCACGGTGGACATCTTCGCCCTGGATGTCTCCGAATACCTGGAGGACCCGACCGCGCCGGTCCACGGAGGCGAATTGGACACCTCGCTCATGCTCCACCTCGCGCCCGAACTCGTGCGCATGGACCTGGCGCAGGATTTCGAGCTACCAGAGAGAATGCGGGAGCGGCACCGTCGGGGCGCGGGCTCGCTGCCTCGGCGCTCGCCCGGCTCGCTGGGCCGGCCCACGCTCGCCTCGGCCGACAAGGGGGCGCGGATCTATAAGATGATCTATGAGCGCATCGCCACGCGAGTTCTGGGGGCGACCCTCCCATGACCGGGCTGCTCGTGGTCCTGGCCCTCCAGAGCCCGGTCGTGGACGAGGGGACCCTGGTGGTGCGCGACGACACCGCCGAAGTGGCCCGGGAAGCGTTCCGGCTCGTGGCCGGAAGGGTGGGCACGGGCATTCCCGGCTGGACCCTGACGACCACCATCCGCTACGACCGGGTGCGGCCGGTGGTGGCCCTGGCTCCGATCCTCGAGGTCGGGCGGGACTCCGCGCCGGTGGGGCTGCAATACGACGTGTCGGGCCGCGAACCGGTTCGGATCCTGGGCCAGCTGGGCGGGGGGCGCTTCACGGTGCGCGTGCTTTCGCCCGGCAGCGAGCGGGCCCGCGAGTTTCCGGCGGCCCGCGCCACCGTGGTCCTGGACGATTCGGTCTTCGCCCTCTACACGTTGGTGGCCTGGCGGGCGGGGCCGACCCCCGCGACCCTTACCGCCATCGTGCCGCGCGGTCTGCGCCGCGAGTCGCTCACGGTCCAGGACCACGGGCCCGAGCCCACCGTCCTGAACCGCGATCCCGCCACGCTCCGCCACGTGACCGTCACCGGCGGGCTCAACCAGTTGGTGCATCTCTGGCTGGGCGAGGGCGGCCGCCTCATGAAGGTCGAGATTCCCTCCCGGCGGCTCACGGCTGAGCGGGCGGGGCTGTAACTTTCTTTGACAGCGCCGGCGCCCCCGTCGCAGGCCGAAACTCCATCGGGGCCGCGTGCGTACGCCTACTTTGACTGCCGGGGTCCCAAACCGCTTCCATCGAAAGACGCTCATGCGATTCATGGTCTTTGCCGCCCTTCTGCTGCCCGGCCTCGCCGCTCCGGCCGGGGCCCAGCAGGCTCGCGTCCCTGCCAGGCTGTCGCTGGCCGACGCCATCGCCATCGCGCGGGAGCACAACCCCGCCTACCGCCAGGCCAAGAACGACCGTACGCCCGCCGCCTGGGGAGTACGGAACGCCTGGAGCGCGACGTTCCTCCCGTCGCTGACCGCGGGGGGCGGCGTGACCTATACGGGGCCGGGCGAGCAGACCTTTCTCACCTCGAGCTTCGAGCAGGACGTTTCGACCATTTCCTCCTATTACAACCTGAGTCTCGGCTGGGAGCTCTCGGGCGCCACCTTGTCCCAGCCCGGGCTGGCGCGGGCGCAGCAGCGCGCGGTGGACGCCGACGTCGCCGGAGCCGAGCGGCTGTTGATCGCCGGCGTCACCCAGCAATACCTGACCGTCCTGCAGGCGATGGAAAACGCCGAAGTGGCGCGCAAGCAGCTCGAGCGGAACGAGGAGTTCCTGAAGCTGGCGCAGGCGCGTTTCGACGTCGGCCGGGCGAGCCTCATTGACGTGCGGCAGGCGCAGGTAGCCCGCGGCCAGGCGCAGGTGGGTCTGCTGCGGGCGCAGACCGCGGTGAGCGTGGAGAAGCTCCGCCTGTTCGAGCAACTGGGCGTCGTGGCACCGGTGGACGTCGAGGTGGTCGAGCTCTCCGATTCGTTCGCCGTGACCGCGCCGACTCTGGACCTGGCCGAGCTCCTGGACCTCGCGGCCGAGCACAACCCCTCGCTCAACGCCCTGCGGGCCCGGAAGCAGGCGGCCACCTGGGGGGTGCGGGCCGCGACCTCCAGCTATGGGCCCGCCCTCTCCCTCTCGGCCGGTTGGTCGGGGTTCACCCAGCAGTTCACCGACGTCGAGCCGGTGATCCGGAGCCAGCAGCAGGCCTTCGGCGCCCAGTACAACGCCTGTCAGGAAAACAACCAGATCCGTCAGAGCGCGGGCCTCCCGCCCAGCGACTGCAGTGTCTACGTCTGGGGCGCGGCCAACGAGCAGGCGATCCGCGACCGGAACTCGGTGTTTCCGTTCGACTTCACCCGCCAGCCGTTCCAGGCGCGCCTCACCGTTTCGCTGCCGCTGTTCACCAACTTCGCCCGGCCCCTCCGGGTGTCGGAGGCCAAGGCCCAGGAGGGCGACCTGGCGGAAGCGGTGCGGGCCCGGGGGCTCGCGGTCCGGACGGAAGTGAGCCAGGCGTTCCTCAATCTCCAGACCGCCTACCGTGCCACCGCCATTCAGGACACCAGCCGCACCGCCGCGGCGGAGCAGCTCCAGCTGGCCACCGAGCGCTATCGGGTGGGGTCGGGGACCTTTTTCGAGCTCCTGGACGCCCAGGTGGCGTCCCTGCGGGCCGAGTACGACTATGTGACGGCCATCTACGACTACCATCGGGCGGTGGCCGCGCTGGAGGCGGCGGTGGGCCGCCCGCTCCGTTAAGAGGGGAGATCACGGCTTCATGTCCAAGCGGCGGAAGATCCTGGTCGGCGCGGGTCTCGGCGTGGTTCTGGTCGGCATCGTGGTGGCCAGCGCCAGCGCCAACCGCGAAAAGGGCGTCGAGGTGCGGCTGGAGGAAGTGGGCCGGCGCGACCTCGTGGCCGTGGTGACGGCCAGCGGAAAGGTCCAGCCCAAGCGCAAGGTGGACGTGAGCGCGGACATCACCGGCCGGATCACCCGGCTGGCGGTGCGCGAGGGCGACTACGTGACCAAGGGCCAGTTCCTGCTCCAGATCGACCCCACGATCTACGAGGCCAACCTCCAGCGCGCCCGAGCCGCGGTGTCCACGGCCGAGGCGTCGGCGGTGCAGGCCGAGGCCAACCGGGATCAGGCGCGCCGGGCGCTGGAGCGCACTCGCGAACTGCGGGCCCAGAACCCCAACCTGATCTCGCTGGAACAGCTGGAGCAGGCGCAGACCGCCTACGAAGTGGCCGAAGCCCTGGCCACGGCCGCCCGCCACCAGGTGGACCAGGCGCGCGCCGCACTTCAGGAGGCGCGCGACCAGCTGGCCAAGACCCGGCTGGTGGCCCCGATGTCGGGGCGCGTCACCCGTCTGGCCGTCGAGGAGGGTGAAGTGGCGGTTCCCGGCACCTTCTCCCGCGAGACCGGCTTGCTGCTCACCATCTCCGACCTGTCGGTGATCCAGACCGTGGTGCAGGTGGACGAGACCGACGTGGTACGCCTCCACCTGGGCGACTCGGTCGAGGTCTCGATCGACGCCTTCCCCGACACCACCTTCACCGGGCGCGTGACCAAGATTTCCGACAGCGCCATCCGGGCGGCGGGCGCCACCGCCGCGGTCGGGCAGAGTGACCGGGCCGTGGACTACGAGGTCGAGATCACGCTCGACCGGCCCCCGGCCGACGTCCGGCCGGACCTTTCGGCCACGGCCCGGATCATCACCGACACCCGGGACTCGGCCCTCGCCATCCCCATCATCGCCCTCACGGTCCGGGAGCACACGCCCATCGGCACCGAGCTCAAGCCCGCCGATACGGCGAGCACGCGCGGCAAGGCCAGGGAAACCGAGGGCGTGTTCGTGGTCACCGGCGGCAAGGCGACGTTCCGGCCGGTGAAGGTCGGCATCGCGGGCGACGAGTACTTCGAGGTGATCGAGGGCGTCCAGGCCGGCGACACCATCGTGGCCGGACCCTACCAGGCGATCCGGGATCTCAAGGACGGCGCGGCGGTGCGCCCCACCAAGGCCCAGGCGGACAGCCTGCGCCGGGCCCGCTCGTGATCGCCCAGGAGTTCCGGACCGGAGATACGCCGCGGCCGGACATCGTCATCCTGACCCACAGGCTCATCCGGGATTACGCCATGGGGGCGGAGGTGGTGCACGCCCTCCGGGGGGTGGACCTCCAGATCCGGCAGAACGAGTTCGTGGCCATCATGGGGCCCTCGGGCTCGGGGAAGTCCACCCTGATGAACCTGATCGGGTGTCTGGACACCCCTACGGC
>DATLXT010000037.1:0-6245 GCA_035575475.1 Gemmatimonadales bacterium
GTTGGTGGCGGCCACCGCCTCGGCGAAGGGGGCTTGCCGGCCCCGCTCGGTGAGGAAGCTGTGGAACGCCCGCACCTCGGGAATCAGCGGCTCCGGCTTCTGGAAGCGCTCGCGCGGCACGTTGAAGCCGTCGCCCATCGCCCGCCACATGGCGTCGTGCCGCCGCTCCACCCGGATGTTGTCGCGGAAGAACTCCTGCCCTTCCTCCGGGGAGCGCTGGAGCAAGGTTTCGAGCCACTGCGGGAAATCGCGGATGATGGGGTAGAACGCGACCAGGAAGTTCTGGATCTTGCCGTCAATGAGGGCGTTCTCCGAGGCGTGCACCACCACGGCGGTGTCCAGAATCGCCTCGCGATAGGGATCGAGGGCGGCGTCCAAATCCGCCACCCAGGCGGGGTGCGGCGTGACCTTCACGGGTGTTCCTCTCCTCTCTCAGGGCGCGGTTCGGTGCCAGCTGCCGGGTGGGCGCAACCAGCGAATTTACGGCTAATCGTGCGCCACGCAAAGCGTTAGGATGACCCTCGACGGGCCCGCGTGTCTGCGACGTTTGACCACGTTGTATCTTGACGACATATCTGCCAGATATATCTTCAATAACGCTTTGGCAAGGGAGTGGTTATGCGGCATTCGTCGGGCTGGGAGAGCTTCTTCGGGCCTCGTGGCCTGGGGATCGGGTTCGGCTGGACCCGGCGCCGCCGGCGCCGCTGGTTCGAGGCCGGCGACATGAAGTACGTGATCCTCAAGCTGCTGCGGGACAAGCCGCGGCACGGCTACGAGGTGATGAAGGAACTGGAGGAGCAGCTCCGCGGTTGCTACTCGCCCTCGCCGGGCACGGTCTACCCCACGCTCCAGTGGCTGGAGGACGAAGGGCTGGTGGTGGCGCAGGACGTGGACGGCAAGAAGGTGTACCAGATCACCGATCAGGGGCGTGCCTTCCTGGAGGAGCACCGCGACCTGGTGGACGACATCTTCGCGCGGCTGCTCGAGACGGTGGAGCGGACCGTGGGGGGCGCCATGGGCGAAGTGAACCGGTCGCTGGGGGCGCTGGTCAAGAGCGTCTACCGCGCTGGCTGGCGCGCGCCCGACGACGCCGCGCGGCGGAAGATCGCCGAGATCCTCCAACGCGCGGCCGCGGAGATCGAGGCCGTCGCTGGGTGAGCACCATCACTTTCGAGGAGGCGAACCCATGGACCTGTGGACGTTGCTGGAGTGGATCGGCCGGATCTTGTTCGTCGCCCTGTTCGTGATCTCGGGCATCGGCCATCTGGTGAATCACAAGGGTACGACCGCGTACGCGCAGTCGAAGGGAGTCCCCCTGGCGGGCGCGGCCGTGGCCGTCACCGGCGTCATGCTCCTGCTCGGAGCCCTCGCCGTCCTGAGCGGCCACAATGTCGACTGGGGGGCGGGGCTGCTGGTGCTCTTCCTCGTGCCCACCGCCTTCGTGATGCACAACTTCTGGAACGAGACCGACCCCATGATGAAGGCGAATCAGAGCGCGCACTTCTGGAAGAACCTCGCGCTCGCCGGCGCAGCGCTGTTGCTGCTGGTGGCCCAGCGGCAAGGCTAAGCGCGGCGGGCCCGCAGCTCCTCGATGGCCCGGGTGACGAACACCCGGGTCATCTGTTTCCGCCAGGAGAGCTCGAAGTCGGTGTTGTCGAGCGGCTTGGCCGGCCGGTAGGCGGCCTCGGCCGCGGCCTCGACCGCCTCGGGCTCGAGCCGGGTTCCCTGGAGCGCCGCTCCCGCCTCGGGAACCTCCTGGGGGCGGCTCCCGACGCCGCCCAGCACGATTCGGGCCTGGGCCACGGAGGCACCGTCCCACCGGATCCAGGCCGCAACGCCCAGCACCGGGAAGTCGAACGCGCCGCGCCGCCGCAGCTTGTGATAGGCCGCGTCCCACCCGTCGGGCGCCGGGAGCCGCACCTCGGTGAGGATCTCGTCCGGCTGCTTGGCGAGATAGGCGATGCCGTCGTCGAGGTAGAACCGCCCGGCGGGGACGACACGCGCCCCGCTCGGGCCCACCAGCACGAAGCTCGCGCCCAGGGCCACCATCACCGGAGCCAGATCCGACGAGCTGACGGCCCAGCAGCGGGGGGAGGAGGGCGCCACCCAGCAGATCGCGCCGTCCTTCTTCATGCAGAAGTCGATCGCCTTCCGCCACTCATACGTCTGGTCGTAGTAGTTGCAGCGGGTGTCGAGACAGAGGTTGCCGCCCACCGTGCCCATGTTGCGGAGCAGCGGCGTGGAGACCAGTTCGGCGGCGTGGGCCAGGGTGGGCAGGTCGCGGCGCAGGGCCGCGTGGCCGGCCATTGCGGTCAGGGTCACGCAGGACCCGATCACCCATCCCGCCTCTCCCCTCCCCAATCCCGCCAGTTCCGGGATCCCCATCAACGAGATCACCGTCCTCGGCTCCTGTTGCCGCCGCTTCATGTTGGGATAAAGGTCGGTCCCGCCCGCCACGTAGGCGGCCTCGGGGCCGCCGTCGGCCTTCATGCGCAAGGCCTCGGCGAGCGTCTCGGGCCTGAGGTAGGTGAAGGCCGGCAGGCGCAGCATCAGTGGTGCCGCGTCGGCGGGACCTCGGCCGACGCCCGTCCCGTCCCGGCGCGCCCCCCCGGGTCCCCTCGGGCGCTCCCGTCTCCCCCCTCCCACGGCGGCGCCACCCGGATCGGCTCGCCGAAGCGGACCTCGGGGAAGCTCACCGGGCCCACCCGTCCGTCTTCTCCCTTGGCCTTTTTCTTGAGAGCCCGGAGCACCTTCTCGGGGGTGAGGGGGATCTCGTCCACCCGCACGCCCACGGCGTCGTAGACCGCGTTGGCGATGGCCGGGGGCACGGGGAGCAGCGGGCCCTGGCCCACCTCTTTGGCGCCGAACGGCCCGTTGGGGTCGGGGTCCTCGATCAGGTAGGTCACCACGTCGCACATCTCGAGGGTGGTGGGGCTCTTGTACTCGAGCAAACTCGGCATCTTGGGGATCACGCGGCGGTTGGCCCGGTAGGCCATCTCCTCCATCAGGGCCTCGCCCAGGCCCATGTATACCGAGCCCTCGACCTGACCGACCGCGGCCGCGGGATTGATGGCTTTCCCGACGTCGTGCGCGATCCAGATGCGCGGCACCAGCACGATCCCGGTGGCCGGATCCACCTCCACCTCCGCCACCGCCGCGCTGTAGGAGTAGGCGGGGGAGGGCCCGACGCCCGCGCCACGGTACTTGCCCGCGGCGGCGGGCGGCGTGTAGGCGCCCACCGTGGCCACCGGACCCTCGGCCGCTTCCGCGGTCGCGACCGCTTCGGCGAAGCTCATGCCCCGGGCGGGATCCCGGGCGTCGAACACCCGGCCGCCGGCGAAGCGGATCCGCGACACCGGGGCGTCGAGCCGCTTCGCCGCGTGCCGGGCCAGGACGTCGCGGGCCCGCTGGGCGGCCTGGATCGCGGCGTTGCCGGTCATCACGGTGACCCGACTGGAGTAGCTCCCCAGGTCCACCGGCGTGAGGTCCGTGTCCGCCGTGACGACGCTGATCTCGAAGGGGTCGATGCCCAGGAGCTCCGCCACGACGTAGGCCAGAATCGAATCCGAGCCCTGGCCGATCTCGGTGGACCCGCAGAACACCGTGACGCCGCCCGAGCGGTCGCACTTGAGCTGGACGCCGGAATGCGGCATCGCGTTCCAGTAGATCGGGAGGCCCGCGCCCGAGATGTAGCTCGAGCAGGCGAGTCCCAGGCCCCGGCCGAACGGCAGGCGGCGGAACCGCCGCTTCCAGTCCGACCCCGCGACCACCTTCTCGATACACTGGGCCAGCCCCATGGAGCCGACCCGGAGGTAATTGGCCGTCAGAGAATGGGGGGGCACGAGATGCCGCAGCCGGAGTTCGGCCGGATCGAGGTCCAGCTGCTCGGCGATCTTGTCCAGCTGGACCTCGACCGCATACCGAGGCTGCGGCGTGCCGTGCCCGCGCTTGGGACCGCAGGGGGCCTTATTGGTGAAGGCCCGAGCGCCCTCGAAGCGGTACCGCGGCACCCGGTACGTCACCGTCTGGAGGGCGCCCGTGTAATAGGTGCTGGCCACGCCGTAGGAGCCGTACGCGCCGCCGTCGAGGAGGGTGCGGAAGTGCATCGCGGTGATGGCCCCGTCCTGGGTCACGCCGGTCTTCACCCACATGAGCGTGGGGTGGCGCCCGCGGTGACAGTAGAAGACCTCTTCGCGGGTCAGGGTGATCTTCACGGGCCGGCCGGTGACCATGGCCAGCTTGGCGGCCACGATTTCGTGGCTGAACGGGTCGCTCTTGCCGCCGAACCCGCCGCCGTTGGGGGTGGCGATCACGCGGATGCGAGCGGGCGGCAGCTCCAGCACCTTGGCCAGCGCGCGGTGCACGTAGTGCGGCGTCTGGGTGGAGCTCCACAGCGTCAGCTTCCCCTCCGGCGACCACTGGGCCACCGCCGCGTGCTGCTCCATGGGGAGGTGAGTGCTGCCCCCGTAAAAGAACAGATCCTCCCGCACCAGGTGCGCCTGGCGAAACCCCTCCTCCACGTCGCCGAACTCGAGCGAGATGGTCTTGTGCAGGTTGCCGTAGGGGCCGTAGTCGTGGATCCGCGGGTCCCCGGTCCGCACCGCCTCTTCGGCCGACCCGATGGCGGGCAGCGGCTCGTATGCGACCGCGATGAGCTCCAGCGCCGCGGCGGCGATCTCCTCGCTGGTCGCGGCCACGGCCGCCACCGGGTCGCCGACGAAGCGGACCCGGTCCCGCGCCAGCGCGTGCTCGTCCTGGCTCACCGGGAGAATGCCGAACGGCAGGGGCAAATCCTTTCCCGTCAGCACGGCTTTCACGCCCTCGAGCCGCTCGGCCCGGGCGGTGTCGATGCGGGCGATCCGGGCATGCGGATGGGGGCTGCGAAGGAGCTTGGCGAACAGCATGCGGGGGAGAAAGAGGTCGTCGGCGAAGCGGGTCTCGCCGGTGACCTTCGCGACCGCGTCCACCTTGCGGAGCGCCCTCCCCACCACCGCCAGCCCGTCCCCCCCGGCCGCCTTGCCGCCCTTGCGCCGGTTACCGGCCATACAGCCTCTCCCGCACCGGCTCCGCATCCTCCCCCCGCATCCGCGCCGCCGCCAGTTCCACCGCCTCGTAGATCTTCAGGTAACCCGTACAGCGGCAGAGGTTGCCCGCGAGCGCCTGGGTGATCTCGTCGCGGGAGGGGCGGGGCTGCCGCTCGAGGAGCGCCTGAGCGACGAGCAGGATGCCGGGAGTGCAGTAACCGCACTGCGCCGCGCCGAGGTCCGCGAACGCCTCCTGCAACGGGTGCAGGCGGCCGTTCCGAGCCATGCCCTCGACCGTGCGCACCCGCCGGCCCTCGCACGCCAGGCCCAGGACCAGGCACGACAGCACCGGGACGTCGTCCACCAGCACGGTGCAGGTGCCGCACTCGCCCAGCTCGCACCCGTGCTTGGTCCCGGTGAGCCGCAGATCCTCGCGCAGCACCTCCAACAGAGTCCGGTGCGGCGCGAAGGCCACCTCGACCGGCTCTCCGTTGACCTCGAACGCGATGCTGGCGTTGCGCGGCGCCATCGTGGAAAACCTAATCTTGTGGCGCGCCGCGTGGGATGCCAGCTTTGGAGCCCCAACGGCAGCAGAGACTCGCATGCGTCCAGTCGTCGCGGTGGCGGGCCTCATCCTGGTCCCGCTCGCCACCCTACCGCCTTCCCCTCTCGCCGCTCAGACGGGGCAGCACGCCGCCGCGCTCCGCATCCTCCGGACCACGCCGCTCGTGGACGGACACAACGACATCCCCGACGCTGTCCGGGAGCGGGGCGGGCTCGACTCGGTGGATCTGGCGCGTCCCCAGCCCGGTCTGCATACCGACATCCCGCGACTGCGCACGGGCGGGGTCGCGGCCCAATTCTGGGCCGCTTTCGTGCCGGTCGCTACCATGGAGGCGGGCGACACCGGCACCGGTCCCGCGGTCTACGCCCTGGAGCAGATCGATTTGATTCACCGCCTGTGCCACCGTCATCCCGACACCTTCGCCCCGGCGCTCACCGCCGCCGACATCGAGCGGAACTTCCGGGCGGGGAAGATCTCCTGCCTGATCGGCATCGAGGGCGGCCACGCCCTCGAGAACTCGCTCGGCGCCTTGCGGATGTTCTATCGCCTGGGGGTGCGCTACCTCACGCTCACCCACTGGCGTACCCTCGACTGGGCCGACGCCGCCACGGACACCGCCCGGCACGACGGGCTCACGCCGTTCGGCGAGGCGGTGG
>DATLXT010000038.1:0-7398 GCA_035575475.1 Gemmatimonadales bacterium
TCACACTGCCGGTGCGGCTCCTGAGCGCGATGATCGCGTCGCACGCCGCGCTCGCGGCCGACATGGTGGTGGTATACGGCACCCGGTGCATCAGCGCGGCGCGCCGAATGGCATAGTCGTCGGCCTGCGTGAACTTGCCGAGCGGCGTATTGATGAGCAGATGCACCTCGCCCGACACGATCAGGTCGATGGCGTTGGGACGGCCCTCGTGCACCTTGAGCACCCGCTCGGCCGGAATCCCCCGCGCCCGCAGGTACCGCTGCGTCCCCTCGGTCGCCAGAATCCGAAACCCCATCTCGTGGAACCGCCGCACGATCGGCACCACCGTGGGCTTGTCCGAATCGTTGACCGTCACGAACACCGCGCCGGTGAGCGGCAGGCTCCCTTCGGCGGCGATCTGCGCCTTGGCGAAGGCCATCCCGAAGCTCTCCGCCAGGCCCATCACCTCCCCGGTCGAGCGCATTTCGGGCCCCAGCACGGTATCCACGCCCGGCAGTTTGGTGAAGGGGAAGACCGCCTCCTTCACCGCCACCGCCGGCAGCGGAAAGTCGTCGGGGACGCCCAGCTCGTCCAGGGTGTGCCCCACCATCACCGCGGCCGCCAGCTTGGCCAGCGGAACCCCCGTGGCCTTGCTCACGAAGGGGACCGTGCGGGAGGCGCGGGGGTTCACTTCCAGCACGTACACCACCCCGTCCTTGATGGCGTACTGCACGTTGAGCAGGCCCACCACGCCCAGGGCCCGGGCGAAGGCTTCCGTATGACGCCGCATCGCCTCCACCTGGAGGTCCCCGATCAGATAGGGCGGCAGCACGCAGGCCGAGTCGCCGGAGTGCACCCCGGCGTCTTCGATGTGCTGCATCACCCCGCCGATGACGCAACGCCGTCCGTCGGCGATGGCGTCCACATCGGCCTCGAAGGCGTCCTCCAGAAAGTGGTCGATCAGCACCGGGTGTTCCGGCGCCGCCCGCGCCGCCCGGGCGAAGTATTCCCGCAGCGAGCCCTCGTCGTAGACGATCTCCATCGCCCGCCCGCCCAGCACGTACGACGGCCGCACCAGCACCGGGTATCCGATGCGGCCCGCCACCCGCACCGCTTCCTCCACCGACCGGGCGATCCCGTTGGGCGGCTGGGCCACGCCCAGGCGGCGGGCCAGGGCCTCGAACCGCTGGCGGTCCTCCGCGGTGTCGATGGCGTCGGGGGGCGTGCCCAGGATGGGGACCCCCGCCGCTTCCAGCCGCGTCGTGAGCTGGAGCGGCGTCTGCCCGCCGAGCTGCACCACCACGCCCCGCGGCCGCTCCAGCCGCACGATCTCGAGCACGTCCTCGAAGGTGAGGGGCTCGAAGTAGAGCTTGTCCGAGATGTCGAAATCGGTGGAGACGGTCTCGGGGTTGGAGTTGATCATGATGGTCCGCCACCCCAGGGCCCGGAGCGCCAGTCCCGCCCGCACGCAGCAATAGTCGAACTCCACGCCCTGCCCGATCCGGTTGGGTCCGCTCCCCAGGATCACGATGCCCCGCTCCCCCAGCGGTTCCGACTCGTTCTCGTCGTCGTAGGAGGAGTACAGGTAGGGCGTGGCCGAGGGAAACTCGCCGGCGCAGGTATCCACGGTCTTGTAGGCCGGGTGGATTCCCAGCGCCCAGCGCCGGGCCCGGATGGCCTCCTCGTCGGTGCCGCGCAGGCGCGCCAGCTGGCGATCGCTGAACCCCATCCGCTTCATGCGGCGGAAGTCGGCCGCGCCGGGCTCGGGGAGGGCGGCGAACCAGCGCTCGGCCTCGACCAGCTCGTCCATCTGGTACAGAAACCACGGGTCGATCCCCGACGCCCGGGCGATCTCCTCCACCGGGAGCCCCGCCAGGAGCGCCCGCTTCACCTGGAAGATCCGCTCCGGCGTAGGGGTTCGCAGCGCCACCCGCAGGTCGTCGGGGGCGTCGCTGGTGAGCCGGTCATCCGCCAGGGTCTCCCCCACCTCCCATCCCGGCCGCCCGATCTCGAGGCCCCGCAGCGCCTTTTGGAAGGCTTCCTTGAAGGTGCGCCCGATCGCCAGGGTCTCGCCCACCGACTTCATCTGGGTCGTCAGCCGGTAGTCGGCGGTGGGAAACTTCTCGAAGGCGAAGCGCGGGGCCTTCACCACCACGTAGTCGAGCACCGGCTCGAACGACGCGGGCGTGGTCCGGGTGATGTCGTTGGGCAGCTCGTCCAGCGTGTACCCCACGGCCAGCTTGGTGCCCAGGCGGGCGATGGGAAAGCCGGTGGCCTTGGACGCCAGCGCCGACGAGCGGGACACCCGAGGGTTCATCTCGATGACCAGCATCTCCCCGTCGACGGGATTGACGGCGAATTGGATGTTGCATCCGCCCGCCTCCACCCCGATCTCCCGGATGATGGCGATGGCCGCGTCCCGCATCCGCTGGTACTCGCGGTCGGTGAGCGTCAGGGCGGGCGCCACCGTGATGGAGTCGCCGGTGTGCACGCCCATGGGGTCCAGGTTCTCGATCGAGCACACGATGACCACGTTGTCCCGGCGGTCCCGCATGACCTCGAGCTCGAACTCCTTCCACCCGAGGACACTGCGCTCGATGAGCGCGGTGTGCACCGGCGACAGGTCCAGCGCGCGCTCCACCAGCTCCTCGAACTCGGCGCGATTGTAGGCTACCCCGCCGCCCGTGCCCCCCAACGTGAAGGACGGACGCACCACCGCCGGGAACCCCACCTCGCCCGCCACCTCCAGCGCCGTCCCCAGGGCCCCGACGGTCCGGCCCAGCGGCGTGGCCAGCCCGATGCGCCGCATCGCCGCCTGAAACTCGGCCCGGTCCTCGGCCATCCGAATGGCCCGCGCGTTGGCGCCGATCAGCTCGACGCCGAACTCGCGGAGCGTCCCGTCCTGCTCCAGAGCCATGGCCACGTTCAGCGCGGTCTGCCCGCCCATGGTGGGGAGCAGCGCGTCGGGCCGCTCCCGCTCGATGATCTGACGCACCCAGGCGGGCGCCAGCGGCTCGATGTAGGTCCGGTCCGCCAGCTCCGGATCCGTCATGATCGTGGCCGGGTTGGAATTCACCAGCACCACCTCGTACCCTTCTTCTTTGAGCGCCTTGACCGCCTGGGTCCCCGAGTAGTCGAACTCCGCGGCCTGGCCGATCACGATCGGCCCCGACCCCAGGATCATGACGCGGTGCAGATCAGTCCGCCTGGGCATCGAGCACCTCTTGCAGAGTCCGGTCCAGCGGGATCCGCGGCGTCCACCCCGTCGCCGCCCGGAGCTTCGAGGCGTCGCCCACGAGGTGCGGGATGTCGGCGGGCCGCATCAACTCCGGGTCGGCTTCCGGAATGGGCCGTATGCCCAGGAGGTCGCCCAGCCGGAAGAGCAGGGCCTCGAGCGAGATCCCCTCGCCCGAGGCGACGTTGTAGATCTCGCCCGGTTCCCCCTTCACCATGAGGCGGGCATAGGCGTCCACGACGTCCCGGACGTGCAGGAACTCCCGCACCGGCTCCAGGTTCCCGACCTTCACCACCGGGGCGCCGATCTTCTTGGCGAAGCGCAGCCGCTGGGCGAAGGCCGGCACCACGAAGCGCGGGTCCTGCCCCGGCCCGGTGTGCGGAAAGGCCCGGGCCACCACCACGCGCAGTCCCACGCGCCGCCACGCCTCGAGCACCGCCACCTCGCCGGCCAGCTTGCTCGCCGCATAGGGAGAGCACGGCAGGGTGGGATCGGTCTCCCGCCGCGGCATCGGCGGCCCGGCCCCATAGACTTCCGCCGTGGAGACGTACAGCAGCAGGGGGTCGGCCTCGCCCGTCCGCTTGGCCTCGGCCAGGACCGACGCCACCCGGGCGGTGCCCACCGCGTTGACGCTCCAAGCGTAGCCGGGATCCCGGGCCGCGTCGGCTCCGGAGGCCACGGCCGCCAGGTGGACCACCGCGTCGTACGGCAGGCCCACGCATTTCCGCACCGAGGCCGGGTCGAGCAGCTCGAGCGGCAGCCAGCGGACCGCGGCCCGTTCCGCCTCGGTGAGGCCGTCGTCGGGGTGCGAGGGCGTCTCGGTGGGACGGACCGCGGCGTACACTTCGCGGCCGTCGTCCAGCAGGCGGCGAACCAACCAGCGGCCGACGAAACCATCGGCTCCCGTCACCAGGACCTTCATCCCAGCCGCTCCAGGTCCGCGTCCACCATCATCCGCACCAGGGTCGCGAAATCCACCCGTGGCGTCCAGCCCAGCACCTGCCGGGCTTTGGAGGCGTCGGCCTGCAAGAGGTCCACTTCGGCGGGGCGCACCAGCTGGGGATCCACGGTGACGTACTGCCGCCAGTCCAGGCCCACGTGGCCGAAGGCCACCTCGCAGAGCTCCCGCACGCTGTGGGTCTCCCCGGTGCCCACCACGTAGTCGTCCGGCTCGGGCTGCTGGAGCATGCGCCACATGGCGTCCACGTAATCCCCGGCGAAGCCCCAGTCCCGGCGGGCATCCAGATTCCCGAGACGGAGGGTCTTCGCCTTGCCCTTCACGATGGCGGCCACGGCGTGCGTCACCTTGCGGGTCACGAACTCGAGCCCCCGACGGGGCGATTCATGGTTGAAGAGAATCCCGCTCACCGCATAGAGGCCGTAGGACTCCCGGTAGTTCACCGTGATCCAGTGACCGTAGACCTTGGCCACGCCGTAGGGCGAGCGCGGATAGAAGGGGGTGCGCTCGTTCTGCGGCGTCTCGAGCGCCTTGCCGAACATCTCGGACGAGCTGGCCTGGTAGAAGCGCGCCTCGGGGTGGGCCAAGCGCACCGCCTCGAGCAGGCGCGTCACCCCCAGCGCCGTGAACTCCCCCGTGAGCACCGGCTGGCTCCACGAGGTAGGGACGAAGCTCTGCGCGGCGAGGTTGTACACCTCGTCGGGGCGGGCGTCGCGGACCACCGAGGTCAGCGAGTGCTGGTCCAAGAGGTCGGCCGGCACGATGTGGAGACGGTCCAGGAGGTGGCCGATCCGCTCGTAGGAATCGTGCGAGGTGCGGCGAACCATGCCCACCACGGTGTACCCCTTGTCGAGCAGCAGCTCGGCGAGATAGGAGCCGTCCTGACCGGTGACCCCCGTGATCAGGGCGGTCTTGGGTCGGGCTTGCCCCGCCGGGGGGCCTCCGCTAGGTTCCGCGCCGGTCGTCGTCCTGGTCATTCCTCGGATTTCAGGCCATGGCTCGAGTGTGCGACATCTGTGGCAAGGGACCCGTCGCCGGGAACCATGTCAGCCACGCGAACAACAAGGTGAACCGCCGCTGGTACCCGAACCTCCAGCGGGTGCGGGTCGTGGTCGCGGGACGGGCGGGGCCGCCGCGGCGGCTCCGGGTGTGCACCCGCTGCCTCAAGTCCCACCGCGTCGCCAAGGCGTCCTGACGAAACGGGGGACCCATGGGGTCCCCCGCCGGTCGTCGCCCCCCGCTTCGCCGCGCCGGCTCACTCGCTGAGCAGTTCGATACGGGCGATGTCCGCGCCGTCCCCGGCCCGGTGCCCGAGCTTGATAATGCGGGTGTAGCCACCCGGGCGGGTGGCGAAGCGCTTCCCCAGCTCGGCGAAGAGCTTCTGTTGGACCGCTTTGTCGGGGATGCGCCGCTCCACCTGCCGCCGCGCGGAGAGGTCGCCCCGCCGCGCCAGGGTGATCAGCCGCTCGGCGAACGGGCGCAGCTCCTTGGCCTTGGCCTCGGTGGTGGTCACCCCGCCGTGGCGGAACAGGCTGGCCGCCAGGTTGCGCAGGAGCGCCTTCCGGTGCTCGGCGGTGCGCGAGAGCTGGCGGTGCTTGGCCCGGTGGCGCATCTACTCCTCGCCGCCCGCCTGGACCTGCGCCTGCGGCGCCACGCCCTCGTCCACCACCCGAAGGTCCCCCCCCACGTCTTCGAAGCGCATGCCGAAATTCAGCCCCTCGCGCCGCAACAGATCGGCGATCTCCCCCAGCGCCTTCTCGCCCACGTTCTTCACCCGGAGCAGATCTTCCTCGCGGTACTGCACCAGATCGCCCAGGGTGCGGATGTTCGAGTTCTTGAGCGAGTTGACCGAGCGCACCGAGAGGCCCACGTCGTCGATGGAGCGGGCCAGCAGGTCCTTGAGCCGCTGGGGTCCCGCGCCGCCGCCGTCGGCGGGCGCGCCCGGGGCGGTCACCAGGGGGACTTTCCCGAAGTCCACGAAGAACCGGAAGTGCTCTTGCGCCAGAGCCGCCGCGTAGGCCACCGCGTCTTCCGGCGACACCGTGCCGTTGGTCTCCACCGTCAGCGTGAGCCGGTCGTAATCGGTGCGCTGGCCCACCCGGGTCTCCGCCACCGTGAAGTTGGCCCGCCGAACCGGGTTGTAGATCGAATCGATCCGGATCACGTCCACCGCCATCGCCCGGTCGATGGGATGTTGCTCGGCTTCCACGTACCCCCGCCCCTTGTTCACGTACAGTTCGCCCGTGATCTCGCGGTCGTCCTGCAGCGTGAAGAGCAGCTGGTCGGGGTTCACGATGGTCACGGCTCCATGCGGCTCGATGTCGCGAGCGTGGACCGGTCCGGCGCGCTCCCGCCGGATGTGCAGCACCGTCTCGTCCACCTCCGGCGCCAGAATCAGGGTCAACCCCTTGAGGCGCTGGATGATCTGGTGCACGTCCTCCACCACCCCCGGGATGGTCTGGTGTTCGTGCACCACCCCGTCGAGGCGAAAGGCCCAGACCGCCGCGCCCCGCAGGGACGACAGCAGCAGGCGCCGCAGGGAGTTCCCCAGGGTGTATCCGTAGCCCCGCTCCAGCGGCTGGAGGCGGAACTCGGCGGCGTTCGGATTGTCCTCCCGCTTGGTCATCTCGACCAGGTGGGGCCGGACCAACCCCGTCAAATCAAGCGTCGTCATCACTTGGAATAGAGCTCGACAATTAGCTGTTCTTGGGCGGCGATCGGGATGGCGTCGCGGGTGGGCCGCTCGACCACCTTCCCCACCGCCTTCTCGGTATCTACCTGAATCCACGAAACCGGCTGGCCCCGGCCGAACTGCTCCAGCGCCGCGCGCACCGGCACCAGATCGCGGCTGCCCTCGGCTACCCGCACCTCGTCGCCCGGCCGCACCGTGTATGAAGGCACGTCCACGGTGCGCCCGTTGACCTGGATGTGGCGATGCCGCACCAGCTGGCGGGCCTGCCGCCGCGAGGTGGCGAACCCCATCCGGTACACCAGGTTGTCGAGTCGGCTCTCCAGCGCCACCAGCAACGCCTCGCCGGTGACGCCGGGTTCCTGGAGCGCGCGATCGAACAGGTTGCGGAACTGGCGCTCGGTCAGCCCGTAGATGCGCTTCACCTTCTGCTTCTCGCGCAACTGCTTGGCGTATTCGGACGCCTTGCGCCGCCGCCCCGCCGACTGGCCGTGCTGGCCGGGAGCGTAGCTCCGGCGCTCGATGGCGCACTTCTCC
>DATLXT010000039.1:0-3351 GCA_035575475.1 Gemmatimonadales bacterium
CGCGGCCGAGATGTGCTTTCTCCACTATCCCGCCGACGAGGTGTCGCGGGCCCTGGCGGTCGAGTGCGCCCGCCGGGGCCTGCTCTTCAAGCGCACGGCCTACAACTTCGTCTCCCTCGCGCACCGGGAGGACGAGATTGACCGCACGCTCGAGATCCTGGAGGACGCGGCGCGCGCGGTCGAGCGGGAGCGCTGAGCGCGGGGACTCCGGACGCTCCTGCGAGCGGTCCGGCACGGGGTCGTCCCCGCCCGCCGCTAGCGCCCGCCGGGCGGGAGGAACGCGATGACCACGGCCCGGCTCACGAGATGGAGCACGATGGCGGCGACGCCGGTCAGCACCCCGTAGCCGATGACGCGATCCGACGGCACCTTCATCACCGGCGGCAGGCCGGCGTAGAGCAGGTACAGCGTGTAGAGGCCGAGGAGTTGGAGCCAGCCACCGCCGGGAACCAGGGCGAACACCCCGGCGAGCCAGGCGGCCGTGGCGCCGTAGGCCGCGACCTTGAACGCCTGAACCTGGTTGTTGCTGCCGCCGAACGTCTCCGCCAGCGCGTTGATGATCAGCGCGAGCACGAAGACGGCGACCAGGCCGAGCAGGTAGTGCGCCACGCCGGCCTGGAGCGCCGTCACCAGCGGGACCTTGATCCGCTGGCCCAACACCGGCATACCCCACGCCAGGTTGCCCAGCGTCTGGCTCAGCGCGGGAACCAGCGCGAGCGGGAGCACGTAGCTCCTGTAGATTCCGCCCACGGTCGTGAACTCACCGGCGATGGCGTTCCATTCCGCGCCCGGCTGAAGCAGGATGCGAAGCCAGCGGTAGCGCTGACCCACCGGCGGCCGGGACGGCCGCGGACGGGGAGCGGCGGCCGGCGGCCGGGGGGAGCCGGGGCGGCCGACGGACGGTTGGGGTCGCTGGGGTGGTTGCGGCCCCTGGGGCGGCCGGCCGAGCGGGCGTTTGGGATCCACTGGGGTCCTCCCTCCTGGGTGGCAGGGCGCCGGGGCCAAGATAATAAGGGGGGTCGGCCCTCGCCTGTGACCTGAACCCCGGGGGCGGCGGGCCACCCGCCGACCCCTCCTCCGTGGTCGCAAAACCGCAGGTTTCGTCCCAGATTCCTACGCGTGTTGATCGATATCCACGCCCATTTTCTCCACCCCCGCACCCCCCGGGCCGACTGGCGGGAGCGCAACGCCAGCCGCCTCCGCGCCGGGGAGCGCATCGGCATCACGATTCACGTGGCGTCCATCCTGGGTACCTGGGGGCTGACGTCCCCGGTCTATTTCCCCTCTCCCCGGGACGTCCGGATCGGCAACGACGCCCTGCTGGCCCTCCAGCGGGAGCACCCGCACCGCATTCGCGGCTACGTCTCGGTGAATCCGAACTATACCGAGCACGCCTTGGCGGAGATCGATCGGTGTCTCGATGCCGGGATGATCGGTATCAAGCTCGCGGCCAGTCGCCGGGCCGACGACCCGCTCCTCGATCCCATCTGCGAGCTGGCGCGCGCGCGGAGCGTTCCCGTGTTGCATCATGCCTGGCAGCACCGCCGGCGGGACTGGCCCGGTCAGGAGGCGTCGGACGCCGTGGAACTGTGCGCCCTCGCGGGCCGCCACCCGGATGTGGCGTTCATCCTGGCGCACATCGCGGGCGGAGGCGACTGGGAGCACTCGCTCGCGGCGCTGCGCGACCACCCGAACGTCCTGGTGGACCTCTCGGGGAGCGGCGCAGACGGGGGGATGCTGGAGGCCTGTCTCGCGGCGGTAGGTCCCGGGCGCCTGGTCTGGGGGTGCGACCTCACGATGGACACCGGCTGGGCCAAGCTGCGCTACCTCGCGAGCTTGCTCCCCGATGCCGAGCTGGCGCTGGTGAAGTGGAAAAACGCGGCGCGCATCTTCCCGCGCGGTGCGTTCCCCGCGGATTGATGCGCATAGACGTCAACGCCTTTCTCGGCGCCTACCCGTTCCGGCGTGTGCCGGGGACGAGCCCCGAGTCGGTCCTCCGCGCCATGGATCGGGTGGCCATCGACGAGGCCTGGGTGTCTCACCTGCCCAGCGTGTTCTGGAAGCACCCCGCCGCGGGGAACGCCTGGCTCTACGCGACCACGGCCGCCCACCCGCGGCTCCAGCCTGTGCCGGCGGTGCACCCCGGGCTCGACGGCTGGGAGGCGGTGCTGTCGGAGGCCGCCACCCGCGGGGCGCCGGCGGTACGCTGCGATCCCACCTATTACGGGCTGGATCCCGTGGGTTCGGAGATGCGGGTGCTGGCGGCGGCTTGCGGCGCCGCGGGCTTGCCGCTCTTGATGTCGGTGCGGCTGGAAGACGCCCGCCAGCGCCACCCCCGTGACACCGCCCCCGAGCTGCCGGCGGCGGCGGTCCGGAAGCTCCTGCGGGCGGACGGCGAGGTACGCCTGGTCGTCACCCACGCCGACCGCGCCTTCGTCGAGGAAGTGCATTTCGGCTCCACCCCCGAAGAGGCCGAACGGGTGTGGTGGGACATGTCGTGGCTCTGGGGGCCGCCGGAGGATCACCTGGCCGTCTTGCTCGACACCGTGGGGGTGGAGCGGTTTCTGTTCGGCACGGGCCAGCCGCTCCGGATTCCGGAGGCCAGCATCGCGAAGCTCGACTTGCTCGATCTCGACCCCCCGCGGCGGGCCGCGCTGGAATCGGGCAACGCCCGTCGCCTGCGGCCTGCCGGCCCGCCCGCAGGAGCCTCTTGACCGCTCTGACCGACCGCCTCGCCTGGGGCCTGATCCCGGCCGTCCCGGTCCCGTTCCGCGGCACGGAGATCGCGCTGGACGCCCAGGAGCGCTGTGCCCGCTGGATGGCGGAGCAGGAGATCGCGGGCGTCGCCGTGTGGGCTCATACCGGCCGCGGACCGCACCTCTCTCCGGGCGAACGGCGCGCCGTGCTGGCCGCCTGGCGCGCGGCCTTGCCCGACCGCGTGATCGTCGCCGGCGCCGACTCGGTGGAGATGGCCCGGGAGGCGCGAGCGGGCGGGGCCGATGCCCTGCTGGCCTTCCCTTGCCGGGACGACCCGGTGACCTACCACGCGGCGCTGGCCCGGGAGCTGCCCGTGATCGCCTTTTACCTGTACGACGCGGCGGGCGGCGTCCCCTACGACGATCGCACCCTGCGAGCCATCCTGCGCCTCGGGGGCGTGATCGGGGTCAAGGTCGCGACGCTCGACTCGGTGGTCACGTTTCAGCGTCTGGCAACCGTGGTGCGGGACTTCCCCGGGAAGCTCCTCATCACGGGAGAGGACCGGTTCCTGGGGTATTCGTTGATCCTGGGTGCCCGGGCGGCCCTGGTGGGCATGGGCGGCGTGCATCCGGACCTCCAGGTTCGCCTGCTCCG
>DATLXT010000040.1:0-5250 GCA_035575475.1 Gemmatimonadales bacterium
GAGCGCGCGCTGGCGGCGGTGCCGGCGCGCGCCGCCGTCTCCTGAACCGACGATCACGGCACATGCGATGAGCGATCCCGCGATACAACGTCCCTCCCAGGTGGCGCTCCAGCCGGCGTTGATCCGGCCGGAGAAGGACACGTTCCTCACCGAGGAGAACCCGTTCGAAGCGATGATGGAGCGCTTCGATCACGCCGCCCGCCTGCTCAATCTGGATCCCGGTCTCTACAAAGTCCTCCGCCACGCCGAAAAGCAGATCATCGTCTCGGTGCCCATCATCCGCGACAGCGGCGAGGTGGAGGTCTACACCGGCTATCGGGTGCTGTACAACACCTCGCGGGGGCCGGGGAAGGGGGGCATCCGATTCGACCTCAACGTGACCCTGGACGAGGTGAAGGCCCTGGCCGCGTGGATGACCTGGAAATGCGCGGTGGTGAACATTCCCTTCGGGGGCGCCAAGGGAGGGGTGCGCTGCGACCCGTCCACCATGTCCATGGGGGAACTGGAGCGGGTCACGCGCCGCTACACCGCCAGCATCATCGAGACCCTGGGGCCGGACTCCGACGTCCCGGCGCCGGACGTGAACACCAACGAGCGCGTCATGGCCTGGATCATGGACACCTATTCCATGCACAAGCGCCACACGGTGACGGCGGTGGTGACGGGGAAGCCCATCGAAATGGGCGGGTCGCTGGGGCGGCGCGAGGCCACGGGGCGGGGGTGTATGATCGTCACCCGGGAAGCGATGGCCAAGCTCGGCCTGACGCTCAAGGGGGCGCGTGTGGTGGTGCAGGGCTTCGGCAACGTGGGCTCGGTCGCGGCGGACTTGATGGTGAAGGAGGGAGCGACCGTGATCGCCGTCTCGGACAAATCCGGCGGGCTGGTGAACCCCCGGGGGCTGGACGTCCCGGACCTGATTCGCTGGGTGCGCGAACGGCGCCAGCTGGCCGGCTATCCCAAAGCCGACCCGATCTCGAACGAGGACCTGCTGACCCTGGAATGCGACGTGCTGGTGCCGGCCGCCCTCGAGAACGTCATTACCCGCAAGAACGCTCCCCACATCAAGGCCAAGGTCATCTGCGAAGGCGCCAACGGTCCCACCACGGCGGCGGCGGACAAGATCCTCGAGGAAAAGGGGGTCTACGTGATCCCCGACATCCTGGCCAACGCCGGGGGGGTGACGGTGAGCTACTTCGAGTGGGTGCAAGACCGCGCCGCGTATTTCTGGGACGAGGAGACCGTGAACCGGCGCCTCGAGAACATCATGGTGCGGTCCTTCCACGACGTGGCCGCCCTGGCCGAGAAGCACAAGGTGAACACCCGCATCGCCGCCTACATGCTGGCAGTGGACCGCGTGGCGGCGATGCATCGGCTGCGCGGGATGTATGCCTGATGCGCTATCGGGTGGTCGCCGTCGGCCGCCTGCGGAACGCGGCGCTCCGGGCGGCCTGTGACGACTACCTCCGCCGCCTGCGGCGCTACGCGCGGGTGGAGGAACGGGAAGTGAAGGACGAGGCGCGGATCCTGGCGGCGGTGCCCGAGGACTCGCGCCTCGTGGTGCTGTCGGAGCACGGTGAGGCGTGGAGCTCGGTCGAGCTGGCCGAGTGGACGGTGCGATGGGAGCGCGACGGCCGGGACGTGACCTTCGCCCTGGGCGGCGCCGAAGCGCTCCCCCGCGCAGTCCTGGGCGCCGCCGAGCGGGTGTGGAGCCTGTCGCCCCTCACCTTCCCGCACGAGCTGGCCCGGGTGATCGTGTATGAGCAGCTCTACCGCGCCTACACCATCCGGCGGCGAGAGCCGTACCATCGGGGCGGTTGAGCTGCCGCCCGCGGCCCGGCGCGAGCTGCTGGCGTTCGCGCGCGCCTGCCTGGAAGCCGACCTCGTGGGCGCCGTGCCGCCCCCGCCGCCGGACGACGGCCGCCTGGCGGAGCCGCGGGGCGCCTTCGTGTCCCTCTACGCCGGGGCCGAACTGCGCGGCTGCATCGGGCACCTGGCGGCCGACCGGCCGCTGGCCGAGGTGGTGGCCCGAATGGCGGTGGCCGCCGCCCGGCGCGACCCCCGATTCCCCCCCGTCACGGCCGACGAGCTGGCGGACCTGCGCATCGAGATCTCGGTGTTGTCCCAGCCGCTGCGGCTCGAGCCCCCCGACCCGGCGCGCATCGTGATCGGACGCCACGGGGTCATGGTGCGCCGGGGCCGGGCCCTGGGCGTGTTGCTCCCTCAGGTCGGCCCGGCCCACCGCTGGGACGCCCGGGCCTTGCTGGCCGCCACCTGCCGCAAGGCGGGACTCTCGGCCGACGCCTGGCGGGAACCGGAGACCCAGGTCTTCGTGTTTGAGGCGCACGTGATCGCGGAGGCGGAGGCGTGAGGGGGGCGGCGAGACGGGGGGCCGGCGCGTGAGCCTGCCGCGCATCGTCCCGACGCCGATCGCGGCGGCAAAGGAGATGCCGCCCGAGCGGCGCCCGCGCCGCGTCGCCGGCGAGGTGCTCGAGGCGATCCTTCCGGGCCCCGGCCGTGACCGGCTGGCTCGGGGCGAGGCGCTGGTCGTGACCACCGGGCAGCAGCCCGGGCTCTTCACCGGTCCGCTGTACACCATCTACAAGGCGATCACCACCATCGCCGTCTCGCGCCGGCTCGAGCGGGAGCGCGGTGTTCCGGTGGTGCCGGTTTTCTGGGTGGCCGGGGACGATCACGACTTCGCCGAGGCCAATCACGCCTGGATTCTCGACACCGCCGGGGAGCCGGCCCGTATCACGCTGCGGGAACGGCCGGCCGAGGCCCCGCTCCTCCCGCTCGCGCGCGAGCGCTGCGGGGCGGAGGTGGCGGCGGCGCTCGACACCCTGCGCCGCCGGACCCCCGACACCGAGTTCAAACCCGGCGTGCTGGCCTGGCTCGAGGCGGCCTACCGCGTCGAGGCCACCCTGGCGGACGCCTTCTCGGATGCGCTGCACGCGCTCCTGGGCGGGCGCGGGCTGGCGGTCTTCCGGGCCCATCATCCGGCGGCCAAGCGGGCCATGGCGCCGTTCCTGGTGCGGGCGCTGGCGGTGACCCTCCAGGATGGCTACTCCCCGGTCTTGCTGGAGGCCACGGCCGGCCGGGACCGTTTGCGGGTCGAGAACGGCGCGTTCCTGACCCGGCGGAGCGGGGAGCGGTTCTCCCGGGCGGACCTCGAGCGGGTGGCCGTGGAATCTCCGGAGCGTCTCTCGCCCAACGTGCTCCTGCGCCCCGCGGTCGAGGCCGCGTTGTTTCCCACGGTGGCCTACGCCGCCGGGCCGAGCGAGCTGGAGTATTTCCCCAGGGCGCGGCCGCTCTACCCGGTGCTGGGGGACGGCGTGGAGCCCCAAACCCCGCTGGCCCGCTGGTCGGGTGTGCTGCTCGAGGGACGGGTGGAGAAGGTGCTGGCGAAGCACGGCCTCACGCTCGACGACCTGGCGAGCCCGCCCGGGGTCCTGGAAGCCCGGATTCTGCGCGAAAGCCTGCCGCCCGAGGTGGTCGGGCTGTTCGCGCAGGTGCGCGAGCACCTGGAAACCGATTTCGGTCGGCTGGGCGCGGCCATCGCCCGAATCGACCCGACCCTCGAGCGGACCGCGCTCGGGGTCCGGAACGCGGCGCTGGGCGGCACGGCGGATCTCGAGAAGAAGGTGGTGGCGGCCTTGAAGCGGGCCAACGAGACCCTGACGAGCCAGCTGGCGCGGGCGCGAGCCGCGGTCTATCCCGCGGGCGCCCCCCAGGAGCGGGTCCTCACCCTGGCGTCCTTCCTCCTGCGCTACGGGCCGAGCTTGATGGACGCACTGGAGGACGAGGTGGCGCGGTGGGCGGGAGCCTCGTAGAATCCGGGCATGTGGGTCCCGGTGCTCATCGCCATCCTCGGCGGCGGCATTCTCATCACCCTGACCGCCATCTTTCTCGACTCTCCCCTGGGCCGCTCGCTGGCCCGCCGCTTCGACCCCGGTGACGGGGCCGGACGCGCGGGCGCCGGCCCCGAGCTCCGCGAGCTCACGCGCAAGGTCGAAGTCCTCGAAGAGGAGATCGACCAGCTGAATCGCTCGCTCGAAGGCGTGCGCGAAGAGATCCAGTTCGTCCAGCGGCTCCTGGAAGACCCCGCCCGGAAGCAATCGCGCGGGCCGTGACCGCCGGGCGGGGCGGGGGGCGCGGGGGGGGCCGCCACGTCGCCCAGGTCGCGGCAGGGATCCTGCTGACGCGCCTCCTGGGGTACGTGCGGGAGCGCGTGTTCGCGCATTACTTCGGGAACAGCGCCGCCGCCGATGCTTTCCGGGCGGCCCTGCGGATTCCCAACGCCATCCGCAATCTCCTGGGAGAGGGGACGCTCTCGGCGTCCTTCATCCCGGTGTACGCGGGGCTCGCCGGACGGGCCGATCCCGCCGCCGCGCGGGCGCTGGCCGGAGCGATCCTCGGGCTGCTGCTGCTCGGAGCCGGAGGCCTGGCCGTGGTCGGGATCGCCCTCGCGCCTCTGCTGGCCACGGCCCTGGCGCCCGGCTTCGACCCCGAGACCCGCCGGCTCACGGTCACGCTCCTGCGGATCCTCTTCCCCATGTCGGGGCTGATGGTGATCTCGGCCTGGTGCCTCGGCGTGCTCAACACCCACCGGCGGTTCTTTCTCCCCTATGCCGCGCCCGCCCTGTGGAACGTGGCCGGCATCGCGGCGCTGGTGGCCGCAGCCGCCTGGCTCGTGACCCCCGAGCTGCCCCCGACCGAGCGAATGCATCGCCTGGCACTCGCCCTCGCCTGGGGAACCGTGGGTGGGGCGGTGCTTCAGGTGGCGGTCCAGCTCCCGACCTGCTGGCGACTCCTCGGCGGCCTCACGGCCCGGGTCAGGTTCCGGACCGAGGGGCTGCGCCAGGTGCTCGGCGCCTGGACGCCCCTCGTCCTGGGCGCGGGAGCGGCCCAGATCTCGGGCATCGTGGACACGGTCCTCGGCTCCCTTCTGGGTGCCGGGGGCGTGGCCAGTCTCTCGTACGCGCAGATCCTCCAGCTCCTGCCCGTGAGCCTCTTCGGGGTCTCGGTGGCGGCCGTGGCCCTGCCGGATCTGTCGCGGGACGCCGCGGCGCCCGCTCCTAACGACGTCCTTCGGGCCCGGCTCGCGGTGGGATTCCGGCGCATCGCGTTCTTCGTGGTGCCGTCGGCGTTCGCCTTCGCCGGGGTGGGCGACGTGCTGGTGGCGGCGCTGTTCCAGACCGGCCGCTTCGGCGCGGACGACACGGCGGTCGTAGCGGGCGTGCTGGCGGCCTA
>DATLXT010000041.1:0-6289 GCA_035575475.1 Gemmatimonadales bacterium
CCCGCCGCAGGCCGGTCTCCTCGCTCACCGCCACCACCTCGGCGCCGGCGAGCGGCTGGTCCGGACCGGCGGTGATCTGTCCGCGGATGCCGCCGGTCGTGGCCCCCTGACCCTGGGCCCGGCCGGCGGCGGTGAGGGCAACGGCGACCACCAGCGTGAGCCCGCGGAGTATGGTCGGACGCGTCATGGCAAGGAGTCTCCTTCGCGACGGTCGGCGCAATTGCAGGGCAGGGGTATCGTACCGTCCGGCCCCGAGGGTCGCAAGGCGGCGGCAGCGCGTGGTCGTTGCTTGACGCCGGCCATCGGCGCGCGGCACATTTACCGCGCCCTTGCACTCTCGCGATTCCCTTGTCGCACCCCGTTCCCGGGAGACCTCGGCACGATGAAACTGGTTCGCATGCTCGTGGGGGGCACGCTGGTGGCGGCGCTCCTCCCCTTCGGTTCGGTTCAGGCGCAGGGTGTCACGTCGGCGGCGGTCGTGGGCCAGGTGGTGGAGCAGGGGGGCACCCCGATCCCCGGCGTGAGCCTCACCCTCACCAACCTCGCCACCGGCCAGCGCTACGCCACGCGCACGGGCGACGACGGCCGCTACTTCTTCGAGAACGTGCAGGTGGGCGGGCCCTACGTGCTCGAGCTTCGGGCGCTGGGGTTCCGACCGGGTCGCTCGCCGGAGTTCCGGCTGACCCTGGGCCAGCGGCTGGTGCTGGACCAGACGCTGGAGCGGGCCGCGGTGGAGCTGGCCGAGGTGACGGTCACCGAGGCCGCGAACCCGCTGATCAACAAAGCGCGCACCGGCGCCCAGAGCTTCGTCTCCGAGAGCGCGCTCGCCCGGCTTCCCACGTTGGGCCGGAACTTCACGGACTTCATCCAGACGGTCCCTCAGGTGGTGGCCGCCGGCGTGCCCGGGGCGTCGATCGGGGGGCAGAACAACCGCTTCAACAACATTCAGATTGACGGCGGGGTGAACAACGACCTGTTCGGCCTCGCGGCCTCCGGCACCCCGGGTGGCCAGGCCGATGCGCACCCCATCTCCGTCGAGGCGGTGAAGGAGTATCAGGTGCTGATCGCGCCGTTCGACGTGCGGCAAGGGAGCTTCACCGGCGGCCTGGTGAATGCCATCACCAAGTCGGGCACGAACCGGTTCCGCGGCTCGGCGTTCGCCTATCTCCAGAACCAGGATCTCGTCGGCGAAGACCTCGCGGGGAACCCGGCGGACGAGTTCCACCAGACCCAGTACGGTCTCACCTTCGGGGGGCCGCTGCTCCGAGACCGGGCGCACTTCTTCCTCACCGCGGATATCCAGGATCGAGCCGCGCCCTTCATCGGCCAGCGGATCGGGTCGGACACCGCGGGCGGGCAGGATTCCGTCGGGGTGGGGATTCGCCGCGCCACCGCCGAGCGGGTGCGACAGATCCTCACGAGCGACCCGCGGTACGGGTTCGACCCCGGGGGACCCGAGGCGCCGACCATGGAGAACCCGGACCGGAACGCCTTCGCCAAGCTGTCTCTCCAGCTGGGCACCAACAGCCAGCTCGAAGTGTCCCACAACTACGTCAAGGCCACGGACGACAATCTGATCCGGAACTCGACCGCGACCGGGTTCCGCGACGGCTACCAGCTCTCCAACAGCGGCTACGACTTCCAGTCCGTGACCAATACCACGCGGGCCAAGTGGACGGCGCTGCTGGGCGGCCGGTTCTCGAATGAGCTGATTCTCGGCTACCAGACGGTGCGCGACAAGCGCGCGCTCCCGAACCGGGTGCCGCTCCTCTTGATCGGCGGCGACCGGGGCACGAGCGTCACCATCGCGGCCGGCGCCGATCGCTTCTCCCACGCCAACTCGCTCGACCAGGACATCATCGAGGTCACGGACAACGTGACCTTCGCGGCCGGCACCCACCAGATCACCCTGGGGACCCACAACGAGTTCTTCGGTTTCGTGAACGTGTTCTTCCCGGCCTCGCTGGGGGTGTGGAGCTTCACCGACACGACGGCCCTGAAGAACGCCACCCCCAACCGCTACGAGATCGCCCTGCCGCTCCGCCCGGGCGGCCCGACCGCCGACTTCGACGTGAAGCAGTGGGGGTTCTACGCCCAGGATCGCTGGACCCCGACGCCGCGGCTCACCATCACGGCCGGGTTGCGGGTGGACGTCCCCTCGCTGCCGGCCCCGACCCGCAATCCCACCTTGATCGACACCCTGGGGATCAACACCGGGGACTTCCCCAGCGGCAACGCGCTCTGGTCCCCCCGGGTAGGGTTCAACTACGACGTCCGAGGCGACGGGAGCACGCTGGTGCGCGGCGGGATCGGGGTCTTCAGCGGGCGGCCGCCCTACGTCTGGGTGTCGAACGCGTACGGGAACACGGGCCTGGAGCAGGCCACGCTGATCTGCACCGGGGCCCAGGTGCCGGCCTTCACCATCGACCCCGACAACCAGCCGACCACCTGCGCCAGCGGCACCGGCGCGCAGGCGGCGGCCTCGTCGATCGTCTATTACGACTCGGACTTCCGGTTCCCCCAGGCGCTGAAGATCGCGCTGGGAGCCGACCACCAGCTGCCCTGGGAGATCGTGGGGACCTTCGATTTCCTCTACACCAAGGCGCTCAACCAGTTCTACATCTCGGACGTGAACCTGCGGGGCATCACCGGCTTCTCCGCCGGCGAGGCCGGCCGGCCCCTCTACGGCACCCTCAGCCCCACCAGCACCTCGGCGACGCCGGCGCGCCGCACCGCCGCCTTCCGCGACGTCCTGCGGCACCGCAACGAGAGCGCGGACCGGTCGTGGTCACTCACCACCCAGCTCCAGAAGCGGTTCAGCGACAACCTCGAGTTCAACGTCGCCTACACGTACTCGCGCGTCGAGGACTTGATCTCGATGACCTCGAGCATCGCCTTCTCGAATTACCGCTTCACCGCCCTGGACGGCACCATCGAAGACCGCAACCTCCGCACCTCGCTCTTCGACATTCCGCACAAGATCACGGTGAGCGGCACCGTGTCGCTCCCCCTCGGAATCAAGGCCGGGGTGATGTACATCGGCCAGTCGGGGACGCCCTACACCTACATGGTGCAGAGCGACGCCAACGCCGACGGAGTGACCGGAAACGACATCGTGTACGTGCCGCGGAGCCGAGCCGACATCTCGATGGACGGGAACGGCGATCGGGCGTCGGGGTTCGGCACCGCAGCCCAGCAGGATTCGGCCTACGCGATTCTCGACGCCTACATCAACGGCGAGGACTGCCTGCGGGCGCATCGGGGCGCCATCCTGACCCGCAACAGCTGCCGGAATCCGTGGATCAGCTTCCTCAACGCGCGGATCACCAAGGTCTTCCCCACCATACGCGGGCAGAGCATCGAGCTTTCCGCCGACGTCTTCAACGTGCTGCACTTGCTCCACAAAGACTGGGGCCTGATCAAGACCACCGCGGACTTCGAGCAGCTCAACCTGCTGACCCGGACCGGTTACGATACGGTGAACCAGCGCGGCGTGTACGCCCTGCTCCTGCCGCAGCGGGAACGCGTGACCACCGCCCGCTGGCGGCTCCAGCTGGGCGCGAAATACGTGTTCTGAGGGTTAGGTTCTCACCTTCCGCAGCAGCCACACCGCCGCGCCGCCGAACACCAGATTCGGCACCCAGGCGGCCAGGGTCGGCGGCAGCACGCCGCCGGCCCCCACCGCCCGGGAGAGCTGGAAGAGCAGCAGGTCCACGAAGGTGGTCCCCAGGGCGACGGCCAGCCCGTAAGCTACCCCGCTCCGCGGGCCCGTCATCGCGAGCGGCGCGCCGAAGAGGGCGATGATGATGCAGGCGAAGGGCACCGAGATCTTGAGCGCCCGTTCCACCGCCAGCTTCTTCGCGTCCGCGCCGCTCCGCTCCAGCGCGTCGATGTAGCGTCCCAGCTCGGCGTAACGCATTTCCTCGGGCGACTTGGGGCGGGCCAACAGGTCCGCCGGGCGCTCCCGCAAGATCAGGGTCCGCATGGTGTCGAAGCGGAACGCCAGCTCCCGCCCCGGGCCCGCCAGAAACCGCACCGCCCCGTCCTCCAGCGTCCAGCGGCGCGTCGACTCCGCCCAGCGCCCCCGGCGCGCCACCACCACGATCGTGGGGTACTCGGCCCCCGTGCCGGCACGCTCCAGGATCACGTCCTGCATTTCGGCGGTGGCGAGCTGGACCGTACGGATGGCGTACACCCAACCCCCGTCCGCCCGGTAGACGAAGTTGTAGCGGAAGTCGCCGGATCGGATGTCGTTTTCGCCCAGCAGCGCGGCCTTGCGGGTGGCCGCCACCGGGATCACCTCGCCCAGCACCAACCCCAACCCGAACGCCGCCCCGGAGGCGAGCAACAGGGGCCGCACCAGCCGGTGGAACGAGATTCCGCCCGCCTTGGCCGCCGTGATCTCCGAGTGCCGCCCCATCACGCTGACCGTGAAGACCGTGGCGAACAGCACGGCGGCCGGCAACACCAGGAACATGGTCTCCGGAATCCCGAACACGTAGGAAAGCGCCACCGCGCCCTTCCCGATCCCCCGACTCAGGTACTTGTCCAGGTTGTCGGTCAGGTCGATGACGATGACCAGCAGCGGAAAGCCGAGCAGGGTGATCAGGAACACCCGCAGCCAGGAGCGCAGGACGTACCCGTCGAGCGTGCGGAGCCGGGTGGTCATCGGGGCCGCCGCCGAACGGCCCGGACCACGTCCTGCCAGGTGGCGCCGCGCGGGCTGATCCCCGTGCGCTCGACCAGCCAGAGCCCCGCGATCCCCACGGCCGAGAAGATCAGGTTCGGCAGCCACATGGCGAGGAAGGGCGACACCACCAGCCGGTCGCCCAGTTCTTCCCCCCCGATCAGGCCGACGTAGTACACCGAGAACACCACCACGCTGGTCGCCAGCACCAGCCCGGTTCCCCCCCGGGGAAACCAGAGGGCGATGGGCACGCCCACCAGGGCGAAGACCAGACAGGCCGCGGCGATGGCGTACTTCTTTTGGATCTCGACTTCGTACATGGCGGCGCGCTGGCGGGCCGAGCGCACGCGCTGTTGCTCGGTGACCCCGGCCCCGGTGGTGAGGGTGATCGCCGTCCGGGGTGCCTCTCCCAGGGTCTGGGCCCCCGCCGCCCCCGCCGCGCGCGGCACCAGCAAGCCCGCAAGCCAGGACGTGGCGGCGCAATACCAGGCGCTCCACCCGCCCCGTCCCCTCCACTCCCGCGCGGCCGAGTCGGGATGGTCCGGGAGCGGAGGCGGCGGCGAGGGCGGGGGGAGCGGGCGCAGGCCGGCGAGCCGGCGCAGGTCGCCCACCACCGCCGCCTGGGCCTCCAGGCGGGCGTGGGCTTCGGCCCGCCGCGCCTCCGCCACCTTCAGCTCCATGGCGCAGATGCTCAGCTCCCGGTCCCCCCGGAACGCGTCCTCCTCGGTGCGGTCGAAGATGTTGCTCACCCCCGCCACCCGGATCCGGTTGACGCGGAAAAAGGTCCGGTTGAACTGCGCGGGGTCGCCGCGTCGCACCTCGTGGATCTCCCCGTCGAGGAGCGTGAGATACAAATCGGTGCGGTCCGGGGTAAAAGCCATACGGCCGCTGTCCGCCGAAATGATCCGCCGCCGTTCGGGGTCCTGGAGGTCGTAGATCGTCACGTCCTTGAGCCGGCTCGACGCCTGGTCGATGCGGGCCGCCCGCAGGAAGAACTGGTCCCGCACGATTTCGTTGATGACCTGCTCCTTCAGGGTGAAGGAGGGCTTCTTGCGCTGGATGTCGGTGAGCAGAGTGCGCAACCGGTGATTGGCCCGCGGCAACACCTGATCGCTCCAGAGGAGCGACAGGAGCGAGACCACCGCGGCGCCGCCCAACACCGGCCTGAGGAGGTGCCGGACCCCGATCCCGCCGGCCTGGAGCGCCGTGATCTCGTTGTCCCCGCCCAGCCGGGTGAAGGCGTGCAGCACCGCGACCAGGACGGCCATCGGGAGCGTCACCGCCATGATGAACGGGACGGAGAGGACGAACACCTCGGCGATGACCGTCGCGGGGAGCCCCTTGCCCACGAGATTGCCGAACTGCTTCGCCACCTGGTTGAGCAGCATCAGCGCCGTGAGCGCTCCGAGCGCGAAGCCCAGGGGGGCGAGATGCTGCCGCAACACGTAGCGGCTGAGGATGCGCACGGTCGGTGGCGCCATTATATTGGCGCCTCCCGGTCCCTACAAGTGCGGTTTCCGCTCATCCGATCATCGCAGTCACGGTCTCGTGACCCCGGGCCGGCCGCCGGGGGCCAGCCGCGGACTGGCGGCTGGCGGGCCC
>DATLXT010000042.1:0-2453 GCA_035575475.1 Gemmatimonadales bacterium
GTGCACGAGCACCTCCGGCGCCACCTGGGTGAGGTCGACGTCCACGTCCGCTGGGTGGAGGCGATTCCCCGCTCCGCCTCGGGCAAGATCCAGTTGATCCGCAACCGCCGCCCACCGGCCCATCGGCCCGGCATGGCCAGCGGTGCCGCCGCGGAGACCTGACGACCACGCCCGCCATGATCCGACGCCCCAAGCTGCTGTTCCTGTCGCAGGCCCTGCCGTACCCGCCGGACGGCGGGGTGAAGATCCGGACCTACCACGTCCTCCGCCTGCTGGCGCGGGAGTTCGACGTGACCGCGCTGTGCTTCCACCGGCTTCGGCATGGGTGGTCCCCCGACGCCGTCCCGACGGCGGTGGAGGCCCTCGGCGCTTTCGCCCGGGTGGAAGCGTTCCCGATTCCGCAGGAGCACTCCCGGCTCCGATTGCTGTGGGACCACTTCCGGAGCGGAGTGGGGGGACGGGTCTACACGAACTACGTGTACGACTCGTCCCGCTTCCGGGCCCGGCTGCTGCGTTGGCTGGAGGCCGTCCGGTTCGACCTGGTGCACGCCGACAGCCTCGATCTCTCCGGCTACTTCCCCCTGCTGGAGGCACGGGGATTGCCCGTCGTGTGCGTCCATCATGATGCCCAATCGAAGCTGCTGGGCCGACGGGCCGGACACGAGCGGGGCTGGCGGCGGGCCTACGTCCGGCACCAGAGCCGGCTCATGGCGCGGGAGGAACGGTTCTGGTGTCCGCGGGTGGCGCTGAACGTCGCGGTCTCGGACCTGGACCGGGAGGTCCTGGCATCGATCGCTCCCGGGGGGCGCTTCACCGTGATCCCGAACGGGGTGGACGTCGAGGCGTTCCGGCCGGAGCCCGGCCGGGACGAGGGGCTGGTCTTCGTCGGGGGCACGTCCTGGTTCCCGAATCGCGACGCGATTCACTACTTCTGCCGCGAGATCCTGCCGCACATCCGGCGCGAGCAGCCGACGGCTCCGGTCTGGTGCGTGGGTCGGTCAACGCCGGAGGAGCGGCGTGGCTTCGCGGCGGAGTACGGCGTCACCCTGACCGGCTACGTACCGGACGTGCGGCCGTACGTACGGGACGCCGGCTGTTTCGTGGTGCCGATCCGGGTGGGGGGCGGCACCCGCATCAAGATCCTGGACGCCTGGGCGATGGGCAAGGCGGTGGTGAGCACCTCGATCGGCTGCGAAGGGCTGGCCGCGGTCGACGGCGAGAACATCCTGGTCCGGGACACTCCCGAGGCGTTCGCCCGGGCGGTGGTCGACGTGCTCACCCGGCCCGCGTTGCGGCACCGCCTGGGTGAGGCCGGACGGGCCACCGTGGAGCGTCGCTACTCCTGGGACGCGATCGGGCGGAAGATGCACTCGATCTATCGGGGCGTGGCCGAATCGCACGCCGCACCTCAGGATCGGGGCTCGACGCGTCGTGTGTCGCAGCGCCCTCGAGGCCGGGCAGACGTGAGTCCGTAACCGTGTTGCATCGAATTTCACTATGACGTTTGTATTACTTTTGTACTGTTATAGGTTACGGTTGGTCGGTTGACTTCATATAATATGTTGATAGACAATATCTTGTGCTTGATGTAGCAAACTGCCTACACTGAGTGTATAACATTTATGACTTGCTAAGTCTTGCATGACGTGAAAGGTTGTTCCGCCGACTTGATCTGGCCGGACCCGGTGCCGGCGCCATCGATCGTCTTCGGAGGAACGACCAGTGAGCTTCACTTTCAAGCTGGCCCGCCGGTGGGCTCGGTTGCGACTCTTGGGCTTCCCGCTCGCCGCGACCGCGTTCCACGCCTGTGGCTCGGGAACGGCGACCAGCCCCACTGAGCCTGCCTCGCCCGACTCGTCGGGCGGCAATCCCCACGACAGTCCGATCCAAAGCGTCGCGATCACCCCGGACTCCGTCGCCACCCGGATCAACGAGGCCGTACGCTTCTCGGCCACCGTGCGCTCGTCCGACGGTCGCCCGCTCCGCGTCCCGCTGGAGTGGCGCTCCACCGGGGGGGTGCTCGAGTCCGAGGGAGTTTTCCGTGCCCCCACGCCGGGGACCTACCGCGTCATTGCCGCAGGGCCTCAAGGAGAGTCGGCTGACACGGCGGTCGTCGTGGTGCAGGAGAACGCCCCCACACCTCCCGGCTCCGGCGCCTATCCCAACCAGCCGGCGGGGTTCCGGCGGATCGCCGAGCACGCCTTCGGCCCGGGCCCCCTCGGCAGCACGGCGCTAGCCGGCGAGTGGAGCAATCCGGGCAGCCCGCTCTATGTCCACCGCAACGTGCCGGGCGCGCCGCAGAGCGGGCCTGACGTGTTGGAGTTCCGTTGGCCGCGCAATACGCCTGCCGGCGTCTCTCCCGGGCGGTTCACCGCCTGGGACCGGCTGGATCTGCGGCAGGCGACGCGGTACCACGAGCTCTACATCTCGATGCGGGTGCGGGTGCTGGGGAC
>DATLXT010000043.1:0-6609 GCA_035575475.1 Gemmatimonadales bacterium
CCCGCGGCGAGTTTCACCGCCGCCGAGGCGAAATCGGCCGCCCCGTCCAGCGCCCCCAGCGCCACGGGCCCGCCGCCCAGCGCGGTGGTGACGAAGGCGGGCAGGAGCGGATACACCATCTCGCTCGCGAAATCGTTCAGCAGCGAGACGCCGCCGAACAGCTTGACCGGTCGGGGCAGCCTACTCGGCAAGCCCGAGCCCCCAGCGGATCAGCGCGATGGGCAGGCCGCCGTAGGGCAGGATGGCCTCATGGAACGCCCGCAGGTTGAACGACGTCCCGGCGCGGGCCCGGAAATCCTCGCGCAAGCGCAGCAGCTCGCGCCGGCCCACCGCGTAACAGAGCTGGTAGGCCGGCCAGGCGCAGTAGCGACGCACCTCGGCTTCGGCGGTGGCCCGCTCGATCCGCAGCCGGTCCATGCAGTAGGTCACCGCCTGCTCGAAGGTCATGCCCCGGGTATGGAGCCCGACGTCGAGCAGCACCCGGGTGGCGCGCCACAGCAGGTGCACCCGCTGAAAGAAGCGTTCTTCCTCCGAGGCGTAGAACCCCTCTTCCCCCATCATGTCCTCGCAGTAGAGGGCCCAGCCCTCCACCGTGAGCGGGGTCCAGAGGTTCTTCCGAGTGTGCGAGGGATGGTTCTTGGCGTGGACCAGCTGGAGGTGGTGACCCGGGTAGCCCTCGTGCAGGGCGGTGGCGGCCAGCTCGTGGCGACAGTGATCGCGCAGGAGCTGTTCTCGTTGGGCCGCGGGCAGCCGCGGGTCGGGCACCGTGACGTAGAAGAGCCCGGTGCGGTCGGTCGAGTAGGCGCCGGGTCCGTCGTAGGCCGCGAAGGGCACCAGCGGCCGCATGAACGCGGGGGTCGGCACCACGGCGAGCGGCGCGTCCGGAATGGGCACGAGATCGCGCTGGACCACGAAGTCGCGGGCCCGCGCCATCTCCCGGGCGTACTCGGCCACCAGCCGCTCGGCCGAGGGGTGGTCCGCCCGCAGACGCTCCACCACCTCGGGCCAGGGCCGCCGGCTGTCGAGGCGCGCGGCCCGCTGGGTCAGATCCTGCTCCACCTCCTCGGTCAGGCGGTGCCCGTAACGCCACAGCTCGGGCGCCGTGTCCCGCAGGGCATGCTCGTAGTGGAGGCGGAAGTTGAAGCCCTCCTCGCCCAGCGCGAACGCGTCGTCTCCGCGGTCCAGCCAGCGCTCCAGATCCCGGCCGAACCCCTGGAGGGCGTCGCCCGCCGTTGCGGCCGCCGCCCGGGCCCGCGCCGCGTGTTCGGGAAGCCCTTCGGCCACCGCGGCGGGGACCTCCCGCAGGAGTTCCAGGCCCGCCTCGTTCACCCGCATCGCCGTCTCGACGAACACCCGCACCGGCCGGTCCAGCGCTTCGCGGGCGTCTTCCAGCAGGGCCGGGATGTCCTCGAGGCGCGCGATCAGGGCCCGCGCGCGCGCCTCCGGCGCCCGGTCCTGGCGAACCAACAGGGCGTAGAGCCCGCCCAGGAGGTGAGACAGCCAGAACTCGGGGTTCCGGGCCTGCGGCCGCTCGCGCTCCAGCCGGCGCAGCAGGACCCGCGCGTCGTAGAGCAGCGCGGTGCGGTCGATTTCGTCATCCAGGGTGTCGGCGGTGGTTTCCTCGAGGGCGGCGGCCAGCGACTTGAGGGCGGCCAGGTGCGGCCCCAGGGCGCCCGGGCTGAACCGCCCGTAGCGGTCGTCATAATCGGTCACGCCCGCGTGCGTCGCTTCCACGGGATCGAGGTGCCACCGCACGTCGAAGTACGACCGCTCGAGCTGCCGAAGCGTCCCTACCGCCACGCCAGCTCCTTGAGCAGGCGATGACACTCGTCGTCGCTGAGCACCCGGTCGGTCCGCTTGGCGGCGTCGAACAGCGCCTTGCACGCCGCCTCGTCGTCCGGATCGTACCCGTGGGTCTCCAGCCAGTACTTCACGTTGGAGAGCCCCGATACGGGCGAGATCTCGATCCGCTGCTCGAACCCGAACTCGGCCGCCGGTACCGAACTGTACACCCGGTCGGCCAGCCAGGCGTGGCCCTTCCGCTTGGCCTTGATGATCGCCGCCGCGTGCACCCCGGTCCCGGTGCGGAACGCATCCGCTCCCAGCACCGGATAGTTCACGGGGATCGGCACGCCCACCGCCTCCGCCACCAGCCGGCAGTATTCCGCCAGCTTCGAGATGTCGTGGCGGTGCGCCCCGAGAAGACGCAGATTCACGAGCAGGAGGTCCATCTCGGCGTTCCCCACCCGCTCGCCCACGCCCAGCGCCGTGGCGTGTACCCGGTCCACCCCCGCTTCGATGGCCGCGAGGCAGTTGATCAGCCCCATCCCCCGGTCGCGGTGCCCGTGCCAGTCGACCGCCACGGCCTGGTCCCTGACGATCTCCCGCCGGACGAAGGTGACGAGCGAGCGGACCCCGTCGGGCGTGGCGTGCCCGACCGTGTCGGCCAGGCAGATCCGCGTCGCCCCGCAGGCGATCGCCGCGCCGTACAGGGCCTGGAGGGTCTCCGGCCGCGCCCGGGTGGTGTCTTCGGTGACGTACATGACCGGGAGGCCGTGCTTCACCGCGAACGTCACCGCCTCCTCGGTGGACCGCAGGATGCGCTCGAGCGTCCAGTCCTCGGCGTACTGGCGGATCGGCGAGGACCCGATGAAGGTCGCGGCCTCGATCGCGATCCCGACCTCCTCGGCGATCCGGACGATGGGCTCGATGTCCGCGATCACGGTGCGGGCGGCGCAGTTGGGAGCGAGCGGCAGCCGCTGGTCTCGGATCTCGCGGGCCAGCGCCCGCACCTGCTCGACCGCCCGCGGGCCGGCCCCGGGGAGGCCGAGGTCGGCCGCCGCGATGCCCAGCTCGGCCATGAGGTGGAGCAGGCGACGCTTGACCTCGAGCGGGGGGTCCGTGACCGACGGCGACTGGAGCCCGTCACGCAGGGTTTCGTCGTTCAGGTCCACCCTGGCCGTGGACCAATCGAACGACCCCCCGGCTCGGTTCCAGTCGTAGATCAGGTCGCGTTCTTCCATGGACGTAGTGTGGGTGTTCATCCTCACAGGGTCAAGCGGCGACCGGCAACGCCGCTCGATTCCGAGTACTTTCCTACCGCGATGGACGAATTGATCTCCCGCCTCCTCGCCCACGACCGGGTGCGGGCCGCTCGCCGGCATCTCGAGCGCGGCGACCAACGGACCCTCGCGACGCAGGTGGAGCTCTCGGCCATTCCCGCGCCCACGGGAGCCGAGGGCGCGCGGGCGGCCCGGATCGGCGAGCTGTTCCGGGAGGCGGAGCTTCACGACGTGGCGGTGGACGAGGTGGGCAACGTGCGGGCCTGGCTGCCGGGGGGCTCGCACCGTTCGGACGGCTCGGAGCCGGTGGTGCTCAGCGCGCACCTCGACACGGTGTTCGGCCCCGAGGTGGACGTCCGGGTGAACCGGCGCGGCCGGCGGCTCCTGGGACCGGGGATCGGCGACAATGCACGCGGGCTCGCGGCCCTGGTGGGCGTGGCCCGGGCGCTGGTCGAGGCGCGGGTGGCCGTCGGTCGGCCGGTGCTGTTCGCGGCCACGGTGGGTGAGGAGGGCGCGGGCGACCTGCGCGGCATGCGATACCTCCTGAACGGGCGTCTCGCCGGAGCGCGTCCCCACGCGGTGATCGCCCTGGACGGCGCGGGGATGGAGCGCATCGTGCATCGCGCCCTGGGGTCGCGCCGCTACCGCGCCAGCTTCCGGGGCCCGGGGGGACACTCCTGGGCGGCGTTCGGCGTGGCCAACCCGGCCAACGCGGTAGGCCGAGCCGCCGCGCTCCTCGCCGACCTCCCGGCCGCCGCCGCCCCGCGCACCACCTGCGCGGTGGTCGGATTGGGCGGCGGGACCGGGCTCAACTCCATCCCCCAGGAAGCCTGGCTCGATCTCGACCTGCGGAGCGAGGACCAGGAGGCGCTGGCCCGGCTCGACGAGACGGTGCGTCTCGGGCTCTCCCGCGCGCTGGACGACGAAAACCGCCGCCGCACGCCGGGGACGCCGCCCCTCGGGCTCGACCTCCGCAGCGTGGGCGACCGCCCCTCGGGGGTCACGCCCCGTACCCACCCGCTGGTGCAGGCCGCGCTGGCCGCCACCCGGGCACTGGGGAAGGACGGCGAGCTGGCCTGCGCCTCCACCGACGCCAACGTCCCCATCGCGCTCGGGATCCCGGCCGTCGCGCTGGGCGCCGGGGGCCGTTCGGGCGATGCCCATCTCCCCACCGAGTGGTACGAGAACGTCGAGGGCCCGCTGGGGTTGATCCGGGCGATGCTGGTGGTCCTGGCGATGACCGGGGTGAGGGACTGACGGCGGGCGGCCGTCGCTAATCCAGGGTCTTGTGGAACCGGCGCACCGCCAACCCGATCAGCCCCACCGCGAACCCGGCCAGCATCAAGGCCTCGGTCCACAGCGCTTCGAGTCCCACCCCCTTGAGCAGAATGCCCCGCAGGACCTTGAGGAAATGCGTGAGCGGGAGGACCGCGCCGATCCACTGGAACACCGCGGGCATGGCGGCACGCGGGAACATGAACCCCGAGAGCAGAATGTTCGGCAAGACGAAGAAGAACGACACCTGCATGGCCTGCTGCTGGGTCTTGACCAGCGTGGAGATGAAGAGCCCGAAGGCGAGGCTCGCCACCACGAACACCAGCGACAGGGCGTAGAGGAGCGGGACGTTTCCGGTGAGCGGGACGTCGAAGACGAAGCGGCCCACCAGCAGGACCGTGGTCATCTGCACCAGCCCCACGCCGACGTACGGCGCGATCTTACCCAGCATCAGCTCGGTCTTGGTGATGGGGGTGACGATGAGCTGTTCCAGGGTGCCGCGCTCGCGCTCCCGCACGATGGCCATGGCGGTGACCAGCACCAGGGTCAGCGTGAGGATCACGCCCACGAGGCCGGGGACGATGTACACCGCGCTGCGGAGTCCCGGGTTGTAGCGCGGGCGGACCCGCGCCTCGACCGGCGGCGTGGACCGGCGAGCCACGGCGCTCAGGATCTCGAGGTTCTTCGCCTGGGCCACGCCGGCCGCGGCCGAGATGGCGGATTGCGACTGCAAGGGATCCGACGCGTCCACCACCACCTGCACCGCGGCCGTCACCCCCCGGGCCTGGGCCTCGGGATAGTCCGCCGGGACGACGATGCCGGCCTGAGCCCGCCCCGCGTCGATGGCCCGGTCCAGCTCGGCCCGCCCGTCCACGTGACCCACGATGCGAAAGCTGCCGGTGTTCTGGAACGCGGCGATGATCTCGCGGCTCGCGGGGGTCCGCGACTGATCGAGGACCACGGTGGGGATGTGCCGCACGTCCATCTGAATCGCGTAGCCGAACATCAGCAGCTGAATGACCGGGATCCCCACCATGATCCCCAGGGTGAGCCGATCCCGCCGCATCTGGATCAGCTCTTTCTGGAACATGGGCCAGAAACGCGGCATCATGGCCTGGACCGCTCGGGCAGGGCTTCGTCCCGCTCCTGAAGGATGATGAACGCGTCTTCCAGCGTGGCCCCGCCCACGGTCGCGGCGACCTGGGCGGGCGTGCCCAGGGCGATGAGGCGCCCCTGGCTCATGAGCCCCAGGCGCTCGCAGCGCTCCGCCTCGTCCATGTAGTGCGTGGTGACGATGACGGTCGTGCCCTGGGCCGCCAGCGTCTTGATGGTGCTCCAGAACCCGCGCCGCGCCGCCGGGTCCACGCCCGCGGTGGGCTCGTCGAGGAAGAGCACCGGCGGCGCGTGGAGCAGGGCGCAGCCGAGCGCCACCCGCTGCTTCCACCCGCCGGACAGCGTCCCCACCAGCTGGCCCAGCCGCCCGCTGAGGCCGAGGAACCCTACCACGCCGCCGATCCGCTCGCGCCGGACCGCGTCCCGCAGCCCGTAGATGCCGCCGTAGAAGTCCAGGTTTTCGGCCACCGTGAGGTCTTCGTACAGCCCGAACCGCTGCGACATGTAGCCGATTCGCGCTTTGACGCGGTCGGGTTCGCGGGCCACGTCAATCCCGGCGACCTGCGCCGTGCCGCCCGTGGGCTGGAGCAGGCCGCACAACATGCGGATCGTCGTGGTCTTGCCGGACCCGTTCGGGCCCAGCAGGCCGAACACCTCGCCTTGCCGGATCTCGAGGGTCAGCCCGCGTACGGCCACCAGGTCGCCGAAGCGGCGGGTGAGGTCGCGGGTCACCACCGCGGCGGGCGCGGTCACGGCGCGAGCGGGATCTCGAGGGTGACCGGGAGACCCGGCTTCAGCCGCCGCTCGGGGTCGTCTCCGACCTTGACCTTGATCGCGAACACCAGGTCGGCCCGCTCCCGCTCGGTCAGAGCCACGCGCGGGGTGAACTCGGCGCGGGGCGCGATCTCCACGATCGAACCGGTGAAGGATCGGTCCCATCCGTCGGCCCGGATCCGCACTCCGCGGCCCAGGGTGATGCGTGGAAGGTAGCGCTCTCCCACGTACGCCCGGATCCAGGGATCGCCCACCAGCCCGACCGAGACCACGGGGGTCCCGGCCGACAGCACCTCCCCGGGGTCGGCAAAGCGCCCCAGCACCACGCCCTCGGCCGGCGCGATCACGGTGAGCTGATCGCGGATCGCGAGGGTAGCCGCGAGGG